>JAEWQC010000313.1 GCA_023399355.1 Bacillota bacterium
AGGATCTGCTCTCAGCCTTGATGCCGGAGCTAAATATGAGCTTGGGGATTTACTGTACGGTATTATGCTCACTTCCGCCAATGATGCAGCTAAGGCTGTAGCAGAGCATACTGCCGGCGATACCGGTAAATTTGTGGTAATGATGAATGCTACTGCGGCAAAGCTTAACATGACAGGCACCCATTTCACAAATCCGACCGGCCTTTATGACGAAAACCAGTATACAACTGCAAAAGACATTGCTCTGCTGATCCAATATGCGATAAATAATTCGAATTTCAATAAAGTTTTTTCAATAAAAGCAAGACCCTGGTACAACAGCGATAATACGACAAAAATCCTTACAAGTCCAAACAAGTTGTTCTGGAGCTATGACGGCGTTGAAGGAGGTAAGACCGGCTACAATAAGAAGGAGCAGCAGACTGTCATCACTACTGCATTCCGTGAAAATATGAAACTGATCTCTATCGTACTGGACTCCCCCGAAAAGGATCTTTTTACAAGTGCTGCCACACTTTTTGATTATGGGTTTGATAATTTCAGGAAAAGCATGCTGGTTAACAAGGGAGATGTCTTGAAAACCGTCAAACTTGATGGAAATGAATTAAATCTCATAAGTCAGAATGATATTTACTATGTTCATCCTTTGGGTGAGAGCTATATCAAGGAGTTTACTGCAACTGCCGACCTGAAACCCCCGATAAGCAAGGCGGTACCGGTCGGCAATGCAAATTATGTTTTACAGGATGGCACTTCAATCAATGTCAGCCTTTTTCCCGAAACAGAAGTAATTCCACCTGAAAGTTTCATTTCCGGCGCCCGTAAAAAAGTGCTGGAAAACAAGGATATCTTTATCCTTGTTCTGTTTCTCGCCGCTCTGGAAGTAATTCTGATCATCATCAACCTGTTCAAGCTTGCAAAAAAATTAGTCAACCGGTTCAACAGCAGGAGGAAAAGGCAATCCCAGCAATAATTGTCCAAACTGTATCAACCTTTTCCTCTCTGCAGGTACCACTGGTATTACAGACTAACTGCAAACATATTCCCTGGAGTTCTGCCATATTACAAATCTCGGAATATGGCAGAACTCGCCCCGGGTATTAAATCCTAATATTCATATACTGCACTTACTGTTGCTGTTATCTCCAAGGAACCTGCCTGAACCGGAGTTGACGCTGCAACACCTGCAGCCTTCATATCATACGAGACATAATTCTGCAAAGGACTGTAGCCGCCTCCCTCGCTTACGGATAAGGGAGCTTTTAATGTCACTCCGAGGGCTTCTGCCATTGTCCCTGCTTTTTTCTTCGCTGCCAGAACCGCATTTTTCAAAGCATCGTTGTAATACTTCTCATAATTGCTAAGGCCGAAGCTTATGCTGCTGCTCACATTTACACCGCTGTCAGATGCAGCATCGATTATATTCCCTGTCTTTGTGAGATCCCGTACGGTAACATTGACGGTGTTATTGACAGAATAGCCGATGATCGTACTGGAACCATCCTTCTGGTTGTAATTGTACTTGGGATTGATTGAATAGTTGACCGTTTTGATATCATCCTCTTTTACTCCATTGGCCTTAATGGACGCAACAACCTTTTCCATTGCTGCTGCATTCATTTTTTGCGCAACTTTGGCAACCTTATCTTCGCTGATGACGCCAAGAGAGATGTAGGCGATGTCAGGCGATGCATTAACCTTTGCCTGACCTGATACGCTCAGGGTCTTTTTCTCGTCCTGAGTCTCCGCTGCCTTGACCGGTCCGTTAAAATACAAACCCAGTGTCATTGTTAGCAGTGCGGTAACTGCCAGCAGCAGAATTGCCAGCATAAATTTGTTCTTCACTGAAAATACTTGTGTCATGATAATACCCTCCTCCAGATTTAAAATTCTTATTCAATGAGTTCCATGGTGTCTTGGCATTAAAAGGGGCTGTTTCTCAGTTGAACTGTCCCCTCTAATAATACTATAGACGCATAGTCTGCATGAAAGTTCCAGTTTCTTATACTCGAGGAGTACTGTTGGTAAAAGCGCCGGAATAAAGTTCGACTGTTTCTTTTGTGTTTTTTTGTGCCTGACTTCCGCAATATGCCTCTGATCCGCTTTTCTATGGAGAGAAAAGCTCTTTAAAGATAAAAGAAACCCAACTTTCTCTTTCTATTCTCTTTTAGGAGATCCTGGTTTTGAGCCTGTGCACTTATTATTGCAAAGCATATAGAGGAGGATCAACTACCGGGGAGGATGTTGCCGTACCGGATGACCATTTTCCGCACCGGTCTCCCCATCTTGCTTCGACAACACCATCCGAAAGCAGTTCGACAATCTCACAAAGGTTTGTGCAGCCGTTGCATTCCCGGCTTGTTGTGCTGTAAATCCTGTTCAGTGCATCAAATCCTGAAAATTTTGTCACGAATGACTTGTCTGCCGACCTTGCCTGCCTTGCAAACAATGCTGCGCCATATGCCCCCATTACTGCGTGATGCTCCGGTATCATCACATGAACACCCAGCGCTTTTTCAAATGCGGCAGCAATCCCCTTGTTTGCCGCAACACCTCCCTGAAAAACCACCGGTTCGGAGATTTCCTTCCCCTTGGCCAGATTGTTCAGATAATTCCTGACAAGCGCTTCGCAAAGGCCATTGACAATATCTTCATTGCTGTGTCCCGACTGTTGTTTGTGAATCATATCCGATTCTGCAAAGACCGCACACCTGCCTGCTATTCTGACAGGTGAAGTTGAACGGAGTGCAAGTTCGCCGAATTGTTCGATCGGCACACCCAGCCTGGCTGCCTGCCTGTCGAGAAAAGAACCGGTCCCGGCGGCACAAACGGTATTCATGGCAAAATCATACACTACGCCATTTCTCAAGATGATTATTTTTGAATCCTGTCCACCGATCTCAAGGACGGTCTTCACCCCGGGGACAATTCTCTGTGCTGCAACCGCATGTGCCGTGATCTCGTTTTTAACCACATCTGCTCCGGCAATCACGCCTGCCAGACCTCGTCCGCTTCCGGTCGCACCTGCAGCTGCAATCAACGGAGCCCTGTGCCCGCCTGCAATTTCCTTAAGCCCTTCCATAAGCGATTTGATCGGCTGTCCGCTTGTCCGCAGATAAAGCTTCTTTAGCATATTTCCATCCAGGTCGGTCAATACCAGATTCGTACTGACTGAACCCACATCAATTCCAAGATAATGACCATCCGCCCTCATATTTTTGATTTTTCCTCCTGCTTTCAAGCATATCGATAAATGCTTCAATTCGAGTAAGATAACCGGCTTCTCCGGTCATTTCGTCAATAATCAGTGTCAGCACAGGTATCCCAAGTTCTCTTTCAACCTCTGGCAAAATGCTCTCCGCCACAATTTCAGGCATGCATGAAAACGGGAAGATCTGAATGACACCGTCATAATTATTTTTGGCGTAAAGTACCGTATTTCCTATCGTCTCCTGCGCATGTCCGCCAATCATAGTGCCTAGCCAGGGTTGTGCCGCTTCTGCATAGGCCATGTCCCGGTGAAGGTGCAGCCCTTTTTTCAGAATATGCTCAATGATCCAGTTACTGAGGGTCACCTTCCTGTCGACCTCCACCCCCAACATGCCAAGCTTCTCCTGAATGTTGAAGCTGGCAAATTGATCGATCCCGGTATATATCTCGCCGACAATGCCGATTCTGAGAGGAGCTGCCTTCGGGTCCTGCCTTACGGAATGCAACCGTTCACTGGTCTCATCAAGAAGGGTGGAAGTTTCTTTGAAGCTTGTCACCTTCAGCGCATTTTCCCTGAAACTTTTATAAATACTGTCCACAGACCCATGTTCAAGCTCTCTTGCTCTTATTCCAAAAGAAAGCCTTTCAAGTTCATCCACCCTTCTGGCGGTTTTTGCAACCGCCTTCACAACAAACGGTATTTTTATCAAGCCTGCAGATCCTGTCAGCCTGTATACCACGTTAGCAAGCTCTTTAAAATTGCCGTTGGCAAACTCCAGTGTAAGAATCTCCATAGGATAGCCGGCATCCCGAAGAATTTCCCTGTGCATTTCGCAATAATATCCAAACCTGCAGGGACCGCAGCCTCCTGCCATCAGTATGGTGTCGGCCCCCAGTTCATATGCCTGTATGTAGTTGCCGATATTGATCTTCAGCGGCAGGCAGGCCATTTCCGGGACATGCCTGGTGCCAAGTTCAAGAGCCTTCTTGTTGTTGAACGGCGGGACAACGCATTCAATCCCCAGCTCGTTCAACATTGGCTTTATACTGATATAGGTGTTACCCAGATGAGGAAACGTCATTTTCATTTGATTTTCTCCAGCGCAGCATATCGATGAATGCCTCAAGCCTCGTATCAAAGCCGGCTTCCCCGGAATGCTCGTCTACAGTAATGATGATATACGGTATTTCGTATTCATTCCTGACCTTGCGTTCAATAAGGTCATAAACAAAGGAGTCGATACCGCAGCCAAAGCTTGTTACACAGATCATTCCATCAATTTCACCTTTTTGTGCCAGATGGAGAGCTGCCCCATAGGCTTTTCTGCCATAATTCCAGAATAACGGCTTTTTCAGTTTGGAAGTGAGCTCATTTATATCCTCATCACCAACCATTTCAACTGTTTTGATACAGGCGCCGAACTTTTTTAGCTTCCCCAAAAGATCCATGCTGATATATCTGTCGTAAATATTGTAAGGATGCCCGATCACGGCAATACGGGTCTGAAATTCCGGACAAGTCTTTGATATCGCCGTTACCGGGGCAAACGACATTATCTGAGGCAATGTTCCCGGATCCTGCATTGGACGTTCGGCTTTATTCACCCGGGGTACTATTTTCAAATCCCTGAATGGCATTACCCCGCATAACGTCTGGTATCTAAAATCTTCATAATCTTCCATAGCAATCTCAAGCGCTTGTTTTGCAGCTCTCCTGCTCTGCCCCAGGAGGTCGGCCGTCTCAATAGCCGCCTTGACTGCACTGTTTACCGACCGCCGCATGTTGATCTCAGGTGCAATCATTGGAGGCATATTTTTCACCGTATGCCGCACCATATCCGGCAATCCCCCGAATTCCGGGCAAATGTATTCGTTTCTTGAAATGCTTGTAAATCGGGGTACAAAAATATAGTCCACCCTGTCTTTCAAATTCAGGACATGTCCATGAAAAAGCTTTATCGGCAAACAAGCTTCATCGACACAGGATTTTACACCATCATCCAGAATGCGCCTGTTTGTGGGCTCCGACACGATGATTTCGGCACCAAGTTCGTAAAAAAAAGATTCCCATAACGGAATGAATTTGAAATAAAACAGACTCCGAGGAATTCCGATTCTAGTGTTCAACAGGCTGACACCCCTCAAATTGCAGAATGAGCTGAATATATTTTGTTCAGAAATAGCTTCAACTTATTGTAGTATTGACAGTTCAATTCAGTTTATACCGGATTCTGTTGTACCGGATTCTGTTTGTACCGGATTCTGTTTGTACCGGATTCTGTTGTACCGGATTCTATTGTACCGGATTCTGTTGTACCGGAAAATAGTTCAACATTCTGCATGTTTGTCTATGGCAACATGCTTGCAGCGATATAAAAAAGCTGGCAGACGATCGTATTTGATCACCTGACAGCTTTATAACAATAGTTTTACTTTAACGGTCTATTAATCCGTCATGATTCTTTTCAAGCTTAAGCTTTGCCGTCGCAGCCGAGTACGTTGATGAGCTTGTTCTTTACGAGATCTTTGATGGCTGTTCTTGCTGGTCCAAGGTACTGCCTCGGGTCAAAGTGATCCGGATGCTGAACAAAATATTCCCTGACTGTAGCAGTCATTGCAAGCCTTAAGTCGGAGTCAATGTTGATTTTGCAAACAGCCGATCTTGCAGCCTGTCTCAGCATCTCTTCAGGTACGCCCTTTGCGCCGGGCATATTTCCGCCGTTCTTATTGATTTTTTCAACCAGTTCGGGGATAACGGAGGAAGCTCCATGAAGAACAATCGGGAAGCCCGGCAGTCTCTTTGATACTTCATCAAGAATGTCAAATCTGAGCTTTGCTTCCCCTTTGAATTTGAATGCTCCGTGACTTGTACCTATGGCAATAGCCAGAGAATCAACGCCTGTCTTGCCGACGAATTCTTCAACTTCTTCAGGCCTTGTGTAGGAGGAATCTTCAGCAGAAACCTTGACATCATCCTCGACACCCGCCAGCCTGCCAAGTTCGCCTTCAACCGTTACGCCATGAGCGTGGGCGTATTCAACAACCTGCTTTGTCAATTTGATGTTTTCTTCGAACGAATGGTGTGAGCCGTCTATCATAACGGATGTGAACCCGCCGTCTATGCAGGATTTGCACAGTTCGAACGTATCGCCGTGATCAAGGTGCAGACAGATCGGAAGACCAGTCTCAATGATGGCAGCTTCAACAAGCTTCATCAGATAGGTGTGATTGGCATATTTTCTTGCACCTGAGGATACCTGCAGTATAAGCGGAGCGTTAACTTCCTTTGCAGCCTCGGTAATACCCTGTACGATTTCCATGTTGTTAACATTGAAAGCGCCGATAGCATATCCGCCTTCATATGCTTTTTTAAACATTTCAGTTGATGTAACCAGTGCCATTAAAAACAACTCCTTTATTGTATATTATTTAATATTTCTTTGCCTTGATAGAATATGTATTGTTACAAATTTATCATATTAATTTTACCAGATTTCAACTTAAAATCAAGGCTTTATTTCTCAGGTTCCTCATATCTTCTTCCAAAACAGCAAGCATCGTACTTGATATTTTCGCTGCTGCAACTGATCTTGCAGCTACCAGCCGATAAAATACCTCACAATTGTCACTTTTGTTAAAAAAATGTCTATGTTTAATTGCAATTTAGGACAGCTTATGTTATATTTTATTTTGATTTATATCATGGAGGTATAGTTATGAGTGAATTAAAAGGTGCAGCTATTTTCGGGCAGTCCGGTGGACCGACCTCAGTCATAAACGCCAGTGCTGCTGGCGTATTCCAGGAAGCGCTCAAACAAGGAGCGATCACGGCAGTATATGGAGCCGCTCACGGTATCAGGGGTATCCTTGATGAGAAGTTCTACGACATGAGCAAGGAAGATGCCCAGGAACTTGATCTAATGAAGACCACCCCTTCCTCAGCCCTCGGTTCAGTCCGTTACAAGTTGAAAAAGGCTGAAGAAGATGATACTGATTACAAGAGGCTCCTTGAGGTATTCAAGAAGTACGACATCCGGTATTTCTTCTACAATGGAGGAAATGACTCCATGGATACCTGCAATAAAATAAGCAAGTACATGCAGAAATCAGGGTACGAATGCAGGGTCATGGGTGTCCCGAAGACAATTGACAATGACCTCTGGGGAACAGATCACTGCCCGGGTTACGGAAGTGCGGCAAAATATATTGCCACATCAACGATGGAAGTTTACCACGATGCCAGAGTTTACGACAAAGGAATGATCACAGTCCTTGAAATCATGGGAAGAAATGCAGGCTGGCTTACAGCCTCCGCAGCACTTGCCTCCTATGCTGGACACGGCCCGGATCTGATCTACCTTCCGGAAATACCCTTCGATCTCAACAAGTGCATTGAAGAAGTCAAAGAGATCTACAAGAAGCAGAATAATGTTATTATCGCTGTTTCAGAAGGAATCAGGGACAAGGACGGCAAATACATATCCGAGTATGGATCGGATCTTGCACAGAGCAAAGATGCCTTTGGACATTCCCAGCTTGGCGGACTTGCCGTAACTCTTGCAAACATTCTTAAGGATAATACCGGAGCAAAGGTTCGCGGCATCGAGTTCAGTCTTTTGCAGAGATGCGCTTCTCATGTCGGATCTCTGACGGATGTGAACGAAGCATACCTTGCCGGACAAATGGCCGTCAGATATGCAGTCGAAGGCAAAACCGACTACATGGTCGCTTTCGAAAGAGCAGCCGGGCCGGAATACAAATGCAATATCAAACTGATCAACCTTACGGAAGTCGCCAATACGGAAAAGAAAATTCCGCGTGAGTGGATCAATGAAGCAGGAAACGGTCTGAACCAGCAGTACATCGACTATGCACTGCCCCTTATTCAGGGCGAATCGGCTCCACCGCTTATAAACGGTCTCCCGAGATTTGTACAGCTTAAAAAGGTTCTGGCAACAAAGTAATATCAGGCGGAGGGGTTTAAACCCTCCGCTTTTTTATTCAAAGATGAATTTGAGAGAACTGTCCCTTCTTTGAATTTGAAAGAACTGTTCCCTCTTTGAATTTGGGAGAACCGTCCCCTCTTTGACTCTCTTTGAATTTGAGAGAACCGTCCCCTCTTTGAATTTCTCTGAGCTTCTCTTTTACCTCAATATATGGTATCCTGTGATTTTAGCATGTCTATATGTTGACAATGGGATAGAACGTAGCTATACTTGAATTGTAAACTAAATATGCGCCGTGCAACTGGCGGAAGTGGATGAACCACAAGGGAGCACGGAGTTGAGGTATGAAGCCGACCGCCTGGGTCAAAGGAATGGGAGCATCTGTTGCTCTTATTGAATATGTTCAGGGCGGTTTTTGTATGTAATTTTTTACTGAGAGGTGTTCAGATATGTCCGACAATGCATGGAATGGTTTTGTAGCAGGTGATTGGACTGATACGATCGATGTTCGTGATTTCATTATAAGAAATTACACTCCGTATGACGGAAATGAGGCTTTCTTAAGTGAAGCCAGTTTAAAAACGAAAAAATGCTGGAGCAAGTGCAAGAAACTGCTTCGGGACGAATTGCTCAACGGCGGAGTCCTCAATGTGGATGCTAAAACAGTATCTGGTATTACCAGCCATGCACCCGGTTTTATTGACGAGCAATATGAAGTCATTAAGGGACTCCAGACCGACAAGCCGCTTAAAAGAGCCATCATGCCGTTCGGTGGAATCAGGATGGTTCGACAGTCCTGCAATGCATACGGTTACAAGCTGCCTGAAAAGTTCGAAGATATATTCAGTACGTATCGGAAAACACATAATGAAGGAGTATTCAGCGTATACACGCCCGAGATGAAAAAAGCCCGCAAATCAGGTGTCATTACAGGCTTGCCGGATGCTTACGGCAGAGGCCGCATCATTGGAGATTACAGGCGAGTCGCATTATACGGTACAGACAGGCTTACTGCACAAAAGCAACAAGACTTGCAGGAACTGCAGAAAAATGGTATGAATGAGGAAACAATCCGGTTGTCCGAAGAAGTTCATGAACAAATATCCGCACTCGGAGAACTTGTACAAATGGCCGCCCAGTACGGCTTTGATCTCACAAAACCGGCAGAAAATGCACTTGAAGCCGTACAGTGGACTTACTTCGCATTTCTGGCGTCCATCAAGGAAACCAATGGCGCTGCAAACTCCCTTGGAAGGGTCTCAACCTTCCTTGACATTTACCTTGAAAGAGACCTTTCGGCAGGACTGATAGACGAATGCGGCGCTCAGGAGCTTATTGACCAGTTCGTGATAAAGCTAAGGCTGATCAGGCATCTGCGCACGCCCGAGTATGATGAACTCTTTGCCGGGGATCCGGTCTGGATAACCGAATCGCTTGGCGGCATTTGCACCGATGGCAGGCATATGGTGACAAAGACCTCTTTTCGTTTCCTTCATACGTTGTTCAACCTGGGTCCTGCACCTGAACCGAACCTTACGGTATTGTGGTCTGTAAACCTGCCTGAACCGTTTAAAAAGTATTGTGCCATGGTATCCATGGTTACCAGTGCGATACAGTATGAAAATGACGACCTTATGAGGCCTGAGTTTTTTGATGACTATAGTATTTCCTGCTGCGTTTCAGCAATGAAAACCGGCAGGGACATGCAATTTTTCGGTGCGCGATGCAATCTGCCGAAGCTCCTGCTTCTTGCACTGAACGGCGGCAGGGATGAAATATCCGGCGAGCAGGTTGCTCCTGCCGGCGAGCCCTATTCGGAAGAATACCTGGACTACAGGAAAGTGATGACCCGTTTCAATCATTATCAAAAATGGCTCACAGGACTATATGTCAATACGATGAATTCCATCCACTACATGCATGACAAATATGCTTATGAAAGGCTCATGATGGCCCTGCATGACACACAGCCGGGCAGGTTCATGGCATTTGGCATCGCGGGTCTTTCAGTGCTTGCTGATTCCCTCAGTGCGATAAAATATACCTATGTCAGGGCTATCCGGGACGAGCGCGGCCTGATTACGGATTTTGAAATCAAAGGATCCTTCCCTCAGTTCGGCAATGATGATGACCGGGTCGACAATCTGGCCGTCGAAGTTACAAAGAACTTCCTGACGGATCTAAAAAAGCACAAAACCTATAGAAATGCAATCCATACGCTTTCAATCCTTACCATTACGTCAAACGTGGTTTATGGGAAGAAAACAGGTGCCACACCGGACGGACGCAAATTGGGAGAACCGTTTGCCCCGGGTGCGAATCCTATGCATGGAAGAGATAAGATGGGTGCCCTCGCAGCATTGAATTCTGTGGCAAAGATCCCTTACGAATACTGCCGTGACGGTATTTCACTGACACTGACGCTTGTGCCGAGGTCGCTTGGAAGGGATATCCAGGCCAGGCTTGCCAACCTGGCTGCTCTGCTTGACGGCTATTTTGCACAAGGAGGCCATCACATCAACATCAATATTCTTGAAAGGGTTGTTCTTGAACAGGCTATGCAGGATCCCTACAATTATCCGCAGCTTACGATAAGGGTTTCCGGCTATGCAGTAAACTTCGTCAGATTAAGCAGAAAGCAGCAGGAAGAAGTCATCGCCCGCACCTTCCACTCAGCTATGTAAAGGTAGGGGCAATACTTCAGCACACTTCTTACATTTTCCGCCGCACGATGTAGCGGCGTATCTGTACGCTATTTCATATGACGGTTTGCATCTGTGACGTCCGAGCCACTTAGTGGCACTTCGCCTTAGTGGCTCGGATATGGACACGCCTGCCGCACAACGGAGTCAAGGCCGGATTTCCATTCACTAACTTCTTTCAACCTATATGAACAATTTGAAATAAAACTATTTAAACAGGTTCACATTAACCTTAATACTCAGCTATGGTGTATTAAGGTGTAATATGCAGAACCGTTATGGCTGCTTCATCTCTTGATACTTTTTTTCTTTGCTACAGAATAGCCGAAGAAGCCCAGTTCTTCACCAAGTGTCCAGTACTTGCCGTGAGAATAGCAGATGAGACCGGCTTTTTCCAGCAGCAGCTTGCCCTCTTTATCCAGCAATTCCTGATTGACATCAACAGCTACGACCTCGGCAATGAACATATCATGAGAGCCGAGTTCCAGCCTGTTTTTGACAACGCACTCCAGCGATACGGGAGATTCCCTGATAATCGGAACATCAATGACGGAGGCTTTCTCCGGCGTCAGCTTTGCCAGTTCGAACTTGTCGACATCCCTTCCGGACTTTATCCCGCATAGATCTGTTGCGAAAGTCAGCTTCCTGGTCGTCAGGTTCACGGCAAACTGTCCTTTATCCATGATAAGGCCGTGTGAATATCTTTCCTTCCGTACCGATATTGAAACCATCGGAGGATCGGAATTGACCGTTCCGGCCCATGCCAGTGTTATTATATTGGCACGGCCCTCCGAATCGGCACAGGTTACCATGACCGCGGGTACGGGATTCAGCATTGTTGATGCTTTCCAAACTTGTTTTCCCATATAGAGTCCTCCTAAATGAATTATTTAAGCTTCAAGCTCCCTGTATTTGGATGCAGCCACTGCGTAAAGCGCCAAGACTGTCAAAACACCCAAGATCACGGAAATTACCCCAACCGCTGCAAATATAAGTGACAGTTCTACTTTCAATACCATCAGTCCAAAAGTGACAGCACCAAGAACAAGTATTACCAGCAGGGATAAAAGCATTCCCAATCCACTGTTCATATTTTGCTTCATCGCCTCCTGCTCACTATTCCAGATAAGTTTCGGATGGAAGATGTCAAGCAGAAGGTTCAGTGCCGTCATCGGAACTGCTCCAAGCAAACCGACCACGCTGACCCCGAGGACTGCGACAAGGGATTGATGCAGGAACAGGTACAGGATGATCCCGGTTACCAGCACTCCTGCCGCTGAAACCATATAGCTCAGAATCAACTTGGCAGTGACTTGCTTCTGTGCAGACACGGGAATCATCTTGGTGATCCAGAAGGTTTTCCCCTCCCTTGACAACGATGTGGAAGCCACCAGATTCATGCCCGCTGTAAACAGCATCAGCCCAAGGCCTCCAAGCAGAATATAAGGCATTGCTTCAGGTTTGTTGATTCCGTCAAAAAGCTGCATGGAATCTTTATCTGTACTTTTAGTAAAAAACAGGATCAGTACGATAATTGGTCCTATAAGGGATCCTGTGAAACCGTTCAGCGCATAAATAGGGGTCCTGGACAATAATTTCCATTCCCGCTTCAGGATTGCCAAAACCGGGCTTGAGACATTCCTGTATTGTTTGTCCATCTGAAGTGAATTCTGAACCTTTTTCTTTCTGGCGACCTCCTGCCCGGCTAACAGGGCTTGGTAAAATACCCTGTTCGAAAGCCACAAGAGCAGGGCAAAAAGAGCGGCACACGCAGCCAGGAAAAGAATCATATAACCCGCCCCGGTAAATCCGTTTTCGGAGAGAGCTTTGGTCGCCCAGATGCATGGCGGATATCTCCTGCCGATCATTTCAATCAATCCTGATTTGCTTGCAAGAAGGTTGTTCAAAGACCCCATATTTCCCTTGCCGACTGTATTCTGAATAAACAGGTTTAGCCCGATGCCGATAGCCATAGCGGCAAGTCCGCCTACAATCGCCAAAAAATCCTTATATCTTCTGAAGTTGATGACCCTCATCAGAAGCATGATGATCAATGCTGCAATGGTTAATGGAAGAGCCGGAGCTGCAAGCAGCAGCAGCAGGCCTTTTATCCAGTAGAGCAAACCCTGGCCGGTTCCGATGCCGAAAATGATAAGCGGTGGCAGCAGAATCGGCATCGAAGTCAGATATTCGTTCACCGTGACGACAGCAAATTTACCGCCGACCACCTCATAAGGCTTCAATGGCAGCGGTATAATGGATTCCAGATCCTGCGAAAAATAAAATGTACCCATGATATAGAACATGCCAAAAAATAATATCACCACCTGCGAGAACAAAAAGGATATTGTCAGGATTATCCCGGGCTGGCCTAACACAACACCGGCCGCAAACATACCGGACATCATCAGCGTATATAATACAAGCATCGGCAGAAGTGCCAAAGGGATCACCACTGCGATAAGTATCGGTTCCCAAAGCTTTTTCTTCTCTCTGGTGAACCTGTATTTGAGTGCCGAAACACCGTAATTGACATTTAACTGCATTTTTAGATAAGCTGCAAATGGTTTCATTTTTCTGTCAACTCCAGGAAAATATTTTCGAGGGAATCCTTGTTATCGCCCTGTCTGAGTTCATCCATGGTACCGCTTGCTATAAGCCTGCCCCTGTGAATGATACCGATTCTGTCACAAAGCTTTTCCGCCACTTCAAGGATATGCGTAGAAAAGAAAACGGTATTTCCCTTGTCACAGTGCTCTCGCATTTGCTCCTTCAGAAGATGTGCGGATTTTGGATCAAGGCCCACCATGGGTTCGTCAAGGATCCAAACGGAGGGATCATGTATCAGTGCACCTGTCAGCGCAATCTTCTGTTTCATTCCGTGCGAATAACTCTTAATCAGATCTGATGCGGCATCATTGAGTTCAAACATGCCAAGATAATGCTCGATCCGCTCTTTTCGCCGTTCAGCCGGTACTTGATACACATCGGCCATAAAATTCAAATATTCAGTGCCTGTAAGCCGCTCATACAAGTTGGGGTTGTCGGGTACATACCCGATGTTTTTCTTCGCTTTAAGCGATTCTTGCCGGATATCGAAACCATTTATCGTAATGTTCCCCTCATCCGGATTTAAAAGTCCGATGATCATTTTAATCGTAGTCGTCTTTCCTGCACCGTTTGGGCCCAGAAAACCAAAAATCTCACCTTCTGCAATTTTAAGATTCAAATTGTCCACTGCTTTTACAGAGCCTTTGTTGTAACTCTTTGACACATTGCTGATCTCAATCATTCTTGTGACTCCTTTGTTTTAATCAAGTACCATATAGGAAGAACCGTCTATCCTAATGGACTCTTCACTGCTGAGGTTCTCGGAAGTGATTTCGTATTTGTCTGTTATAATATACCTTGCCAGCCCCATATATGTCTGCAGCATATCTCCCAATCCTATGCTGTGCTGTACATTTTTACCCAGGATGTCGATCATGCCGGGGATTTTGCCTATATTGCCCAGTGTTCCCTTCTGAGCTATCAGCGCTTTAATAAAATTCAACTGATTCTTTTTCCGCTCGATATCGCCCACCTCAAAATACGATCCATCCTCCCGGTATCCTTGCCGGAACCGTACAAACCCCTCGGCATCAGAACCATCCAGGTGTTTCAGGCCCTTTTTGATATGGATGGATAAGTCCTGTGTCGGATCATCATAGTTCATCACATAAGGTACGTTGATATCCACTCCGCCAAGGAAGTCGATAAGAGTCTTAAACCCTTTTGTGTTAATTTTCACATAATCATCAACCGGCACCCCGAATTTTTCATGGATTACTTCAGCCAGAAAACTTACGGGTCCCGAATTTTTAAACTTTCCGCTGTATTTAATGATACTCCCTATTCCGTTCGTGCAGTTTATTTTATAGATACCAGGCTCATGCGCCTTCTTTTTTTCCTCCAGGTAGGTGATGATGTCCTGATTGTATTCTATATAAGTATCCCGCGGAATCATTATAACCTTCAGTGTTTTGTTTTTCTGATCAATACTGGCTATCCCAATCGTATCATATTTATTGCTCAGCTTGTCCTCTCCAATGATCAGGACGTTTTTTGTTCCTTCTTCAACCAACTTGCCCGAATAAGGTTTTCCTGCAGTAAGTCTGGCTGTTTCCTCTCCAGCCTGGTTCAGCTGTTTGATTGCTTCGGGCAGATCCGGTTCGGTATTCTGTTGCTGGATTACGGCTGATTGCTGCTGATTCTGCGGCAGTAAAGCTCCTGTCTCACAGGCAACCATGAGAAGTGCAACACCAATCAAAGCAACTATAGCTATCCATATCCACATTCTTTTGGTAGAGGCCATTTAAGATTCTCCCGCCTATAGTATTAACATTTTTTACGTACTGTTTCATCGCGTATCTTACATTTTTTTACGTACCATTATATTATAATAATGATTTAATTCGTATTCAAATAAATAATGTTAATATTTATTAAATGCGGTATGGTTGAATGCGTGGTTTAAATAGTTGCATTTTGAATGATAGTTTATTTATGCACAGCGCTCTTGCAGAGTTTCAAAGAGAAAATTGCTTGCTTTATATTTTTAAAGCTTAGATCTCAATTTTTTATGTAGTTCAAAAGAGGTTCGCCACTTTCCACCGCCGGAAAGTGGCCAAAGGGCGCCACTCGGCGGCGTGGGGCCTGTCAGGGCACAGTGAAAAAAGTTTTACAATGTACCAAACGATTCAAAGGCATCCTTAAGCGGCAAAAAGCACACCGCTTAAGGATGCCTTTGAATCGGGTACATTTGTGAAATTTTTTCAAACACTTAAAAGTGACTTTGAAGCAGTCCGGGAGCAAAGGCCTTTTTGCCAATGTACCTGTCCCTTGACACTAAGAGAATAATATCATACATATTTGATAGTTGCATTTCATTGGATGCGGCACGGTTGGATGCGGCATGCTTCATCTGTATGATGGTTGCCAAATACAGAAAGGGGGGATGATTCCTACTTAGAATTTTACTGCAAAATTCTAAGCAGGAATCATCCCCTCTCTTCAATTATTGCACATCACTTTTAAATAGTTTTTAAACCAACACTTTATCCCGGCGTATCCCTCTTATGCTGGCTTATCTTTTTGCGGGGTAATTCTCGTCCGGACTATTTCTTGTCGGGATAGTTCGCCCGCTGCATATAATGCGTATGAAGAAGTTCATGCGCCTTATGGCTTCCGGGATATTCGAAGAACTCGGTATAAAGCTTTTTAACATTCGGGTTGTCCTGCGATTTCCTCAGCGGCAGGCTTTCATCTTCTTCGTAGATTGCCTTGGCCCTCTCCGCTCTGAGATCTATCCAGCTTCTGACCTGGGACGGCTGTATCGGCTGTCCTCCGCCATTTACGCAACCGCCGGGGCAGGCCATTACTTCTACGAAATGGTATTGTGCCTCCCCATTTTTCATTTTTTCAAGGAGCTTCCTTGCGTTTCCCGTGCCATGTGCGACAGCCGCCCTGATTGTCATGCCGGCAACCTGAAGGGTAGCTTCCTTCACGCCCTCCACTCCCCTGACCGCTTCAAATTCAACCTTTTCAAGAGGTTTGCCTTCCAGCAGTTCCACAAGATATCTTAATGCTGCTTCCATCACGCCGCCCGTTGCTCCGAATATGACTGCGGCGCCGGTAGCTTCTCCCATCGGATCGTCAAAATGCCTCTCAGGCAGTTCCGTAAAATCGATACCGGCTTCTCTGATCATTCTGGCCAGTTCTCTCGTGGTCAGCACTACATCAACATCTGCATAGCCTGTCGATGAAAGTTCCGGACGCTTAGCTTCAAATTTCTTTGCGGTACAGGGCATCACAGAAACGACAAATATCTTAGCAGGGTCAATGCTCATTTTCTCCGCATAATACGATTTCAACAGGGCACCGAACATCTCATGAGGTGATTTGCAGGTGGACAGATTATCCAGGAATTCCGGGAAATTATGCTCGCAGAATTTTATCCATCCGGGGCTGCAGGAGGTGATGACAGGCAGCTTTCCTCCGGTCTTGATCCTTGTGACAAGCTCGGTGACCTCTTCCATAATGGTCAGGTCGGCAGCAGTATCCGTATCAAAAACCTTCGCGAATCCAAGACGCCTCAGCGAAGCGATCATATTGCTGGTCACCCTGGTCCCGATCGGCATCCCGAATTCTTCACCCAGAGCGACCCTTATTGCAGGAGCCGTCTGAACGACAACATGCAGGTCCTTGTTGGCCAGTGCAGCCCAAACTTTATCGGTGTCATCCTTCTCTCTCAGTGCACCGACCGGGCAAACCGTGATGCATTGTCCGCAATTGATGCATGGAACTTCCGCCAGTGATTCATTGAAGGCCGAGCCGACAATCGTTTTGAAGCCTCTCTCATTGGTGTCTATCACAGCGACCTTCTGGATATTCTTGCACATATTGACGCAGCGTCTGCACAGTACGCATTTGTTCGGATCTCTGACGATGGAATGTGAAAGCTGATCGATCGGGTGTTTTCCCATCTCGCCCTCAAACCTGATCTCCTTGATGTTGAGTTCCTCACTCAGTTTCTGCAATTCGCAGTTTCTGCTTCTGACGCAGGTCAAGCACTTCTTGTCGTGGTTTGAAAGAATCAGTTCCAGGGTAACCTTCCTGGCTTCTCTGACCTTCGGAGTCTGTGTGAATATTTCCAGGCCCTCGGAAACAGGATATACACAAGCTGCCTGCAAACTCCTGGCACCCTTCACTTCAACAACACACATCCTGCAGGCTCCGATTTCGTTGATGTCCTTCAGGAAGCAAAGTGTCGGTATATCAATATTGGCATACCTTGCAGCCTCCAAAACGGTATAATTATTGGGAACCTGTATCTTTCGAGTATCTATCGTCATATTGACCATGTCCATTTTTTACACTCTCCTTCCTTTATCATGCATTCTTGAATATTGCCTTGAATGGGCATTTCTCCATACAGGCACCGCACTTGATACACTTTTCCTGATCGATCACGTAGGTTGTATTCTTATCACCGCTTATGCAGGTGACAGGACAGTTCTTCGCACATATACCGCACTTTTTGCAGCGGTCGGCTGCGATTACATAGTTCATCATGGACTTGCAAACACCTGCAGGACACTTTTTGTCCCTCACATGCGCAACATATTCCTCCCTGAAGTACCTCAATGTGCTCAAAACCGGCTGAGGCGCCGATTGACCAAGTCCACACAGTGCAGAGGCGATGATATTCTTTGCCAGAACCTCCAGCTTGTCGATGTCCTCCATCTCACCCTTGCCGCCGGTGATCCTTTCAAGGATTTCAAGCATCCTTTTCGTCCCGATACGGCACGGCGGGCATTTCCCGCAGGACTCATCCACTGTGAACTCAAGGAAGAACCTTGCGATGTCAACCATGCAGTTGTCCTCATCCATTACAATAAGCCCGCCGGAGCCCATCATGGAGCCCAGTTCCTTCAAGGTTTCATAATCTATGGGGGTGTCAATATGACTTGCAGGGATACATCCGCCTGAAGGCCCGCCTGTTTGGGCGGCCTTGAACTTCTTTCCGTTCGGGATGCCACCGCCGATATCATAAATAATCTCTCTCAATGTAGTACCAATCGGTATTTCCACAAGACCCGTATTGTTGATCTTGCCTCCTACCGCAAACACCTTGGTCCCTTTGCTCTTCTCCGTACCGATGCTTGCGAACCAGTCGGCGCCCTTGTTGAATATTACCGGAATATTTGCATAGGTTTCAACGTTGTTAAGCAGCGTCGGTTTCTGCCATAGACCCCTGACAGCCGGGAACGGCGGTTTTGGTTTCGGTTCGCCCCTCTTTCCTTCGATTGAGGTGATAAGGGCTGTTTCCTCACCGCATACAAATGCACCGGCACCAAGTCTCAGTTCAATATCAAAATTAAATTCCGTACCGAATATGTTTTTACCCAGCAGTCCATATTCTTTTGCCTGTTTTATCGCTATTTCGAGCCTTTTTACAGCTATGGGGTACTCCGCCCTGACATAAATGTAACCCTGATCCGAGCCTACCGCATAACCTGCAATAGCCATTGCTTCCAATACACTGTGGGGATCTCCCTCCAGGACGCTTCGATCCATGAATGCTCCCGGATCTCCTTCATCCGCATTACAGCAAACATACTTTTGATCCCCTGCCGATTTTGCCGTGAACTCCCATTTGAGGCCGGTAGGAAAACCTGCGCCTCCCCTGCCCCTGAGTCCGGATTTCTTGACTTCTGCGATGACCTGCGCAGGAGTCAGCTCTGTCAAAGCTTTTGCAAGTGCTTTGTATCCGTCATAGGCTATATATTCATCTATATTTTCCGGATTGATGATGCCACAGTTTCTTAGTGCAATCCTGACCTGCCGTTTGAAGAAATCAACATTTTCCAGAGATTTTGAGGGATCGACAGCTTCCTTGTCACCGGCCAGCAGCCTTTTAACCAATCTACCCTTGATCAGGTGCTCCTCAACGATTTCTTTTACATCCTCGACCTTCACCATTGTGTACATGGCTCCCTCGGGATATACTACCATGATCGGACCTTCGGCACATAATCCGAAACAACCGGTTGTCACTACTTTTACTTCCTTGTCCAACTTGTTCTTATATAGTTGCGCTTCTAATTCCTGTTTTATTTTAGGTGAGTTTGATGAAGTACAGCCTGTACCACCACAAATTAATACGTGCGCCCTGAAAAATTCCATTTTGCTCCCTCCCTGCCATTCTATTCTACTATTATTTGCTTTCCGCTTCTGCCTCACCGATTGTAAGATCCTGACATACTCTTCCATTCACAAGATGCTCTGACACAATACGGGCTGCTTTTTCAGCAGTCATCTTGACATATGTGACCTTTGTTCCATCCGCATCGAAGATTTCAACAATGGGTTCAAGTCTGCAGACACCTATACAACCCGTCATTGTAACCGATACATCCGTGAGCTTTCTTTTGGCAAGCTCTTCGACAAAAGCATTCATGACAGGCCTTGCTCCTGCTGCTATCCCGCACGTTGCCATACCGACCACGATACGTTTTCCGTTCTTATTTGTCCTCATTTTTATCTGATCCAGGGTTTTATTTCTGATTGCTTCAAGTTCAGCCAATGATTTCATTTATTACACCTCCAAAAATCTCTTTTAGACCTTCTCCGATATATTCCCGAAGCCATTGTACCACCGCAAATTCTGCCAGCGGCACCTCTCCAAGCCTTTGCTTCACTTCGCGGGAATTGAAGTTGAATTGTTTTTGTCCGTTTGCCAGTAACAGTTGAAATTCTATAGCAGGATAGGCGGCAGCCGTATCCGTTATTACTCCGGAAACGTCCCCAAGCGGTGGCCTGTCTATATGATCGATCCTGTAACTGGATTTTACAACAGTTCCAATTCCTTTTCCGGATGTAATCCTGAAACTGCCGCCGGATTGTTCAGCCGAAGCTTTGAATAAAGGAATCCCCAGTCCAACCTTTCTGGTTGTCCTGGTAGTGGAAAACGGATCGGTAACGCCGGCAAGAAACTCTTCATCCATTCCACAGCCATTATCTTCGATAATGACTTCCAACAAGCCACTTTG
>JAEWQC010000104.1 GCA_023399355.1 Bacillota bacterium
GCTATCTCATAGGGTGCCGCCCAGGCTGCAAACCATATGGGGGATGCTTGTTGTCAAGGGCATTCCTGACTCTCAAAATTACAGGATGATTCTTTTCTTCTTTTTCCTACAGTAAATTGACGCGATCCTATTCGTGTCTTTCTATTGACAAATTCGGTTTATAATCATAAACTAATACCATGGTTTATGATTATAAACCATGGTTGGGAGGTTCTTAGATGGAAAATCTGAAGCTTTGTGAAAGCGACTACCGCTTTATGCTGGTGGTATGGGAAAACGAGCCAGTGGCGTCAGGCAGCCTTGTGACGCTATGTGCTGAAAAGCTAGGCTGGAAAAAGCCCACTACCTATACCATACTGCGGAAGATGTGCGAAAAAGGACTTTTAAAAAACGAGAATGCACTTGTCTGTGCGATCATTCCCAAAGAACAAGTACAGGCTTTTGAGAGTGAATGCTTTGTTGAAAGGGCTTTCGAGGGTTCACTGCCGCAGTTTCTCACTTCATTTCTCGGTGGCAAAACCATCTCGGAAAAGGAAGCCGCCGAACTTAAGCGACTGATTGATACACACAGGGAGGTATGAACATGGAATCATTCTTTCTGAGAATATTAAATATGAGCATTACAGCGAGCTATGTCATCCTCGCAGTGCTCTTCATCCGCTTACTATTAAAAAGAGCCCCGAAAAAATATTCCTATTTATTATGGTCAGTCGTGCTTTTTCGTTTGATTTGCCCTATTTCATTTTCCTCCGTATTCAGCATCTTCCAAACAAAACCCTTTGATATGACGGCAGCGCAAAAAAGCGGTGGAATGGCACTCAATTATGTCCCTGCCAATATAGGGTATATGGAAACCCCGAGGGTAACGGTGGGCATCCCGACCATGAATTCCATGATCAGTGGAAGCCTGCCTGCAGCTGCTCCATACGCCAGTGTCAACCCTCTGCAAATATGGATACTGCTCGGCACAATCCTTTGGTGTACCGGTATCGCTGTACTCCTAGTCTACAGCATTGTTACCTGTATCCGCCTGAAACCCCGTATATCTACCGCAGTCCGGCTGGAAGGCAATGTTTTTGAATCCGACAAAATTCGGACGCCCTTCATTTTCGGTATTGTCAGGCCACGAATTTACATCCCCTTCGGTTTGGGTGAACAGGAACAAGCATACATCCTTCGGCATGAAAGATGCCATTTGAAACGAAGAGACCATCTGATAAAACCGTTAAGTTTTTGTATGCTGACGATTCACTGGTTTAATCCGCTCGTTTGGCTTGCCCTGGTGCTGATGACAAAAGACATGGAGATGAGCTGTGATGAAAGGGTATTATCAGAAACAGTTCCTGATATTGTTCATGAATATAGCACCTCACTACTGTCCTTTGCAGCGAATCGCCGCTTTCTGGCAGCGAGCCAGCTTGCCTTCGGCGAGACTGGTATACGGGAGCGTGTGAAGAACATCCTGCAGTTTAAGAAGCCAAAAAAATGGGTGGTTGCCCTCGCTGTCATTCTCTGTGTTACGGTCGTTTTCGCCTGCGCTGCTAACCCGATGAAGAAAACAAGCGCAAAGATGAGCAACGAGTTATTCGGCAATTATATGTTTGAAAAACAGGTCTATATGAATTCTCTCAGCTCCTTTATGGCCTTTAGCGGGTATAAGGAATACTACACGCTTGCAGAAAACTTGCTCGTACTGACGGATGAGACTGGACATCAGCAACGGATTGAGGTTTCTTATGAGCGAAAAGTGCTGGATGAGGAAGAGTTTAATAATAGCTTTAAGATAAAAAGCACAGGCACTCCTGATATTTCTGCATACAAGGAACGATACCAGTACACGTTGAACGGTACATATGGTTCTGTTGTTTATCGGCTTTATCATCTGGACGATGAATTATGGCTGGCGCGGATACACAAGGACACCGCAAATACTCAAAAGAACGAATATATCTGGAGTATTTACAAGATCACAAAGTATGAAGGGGAAATTCCCATGAAAGCCACCATGGAAGGAACACAGGACGGTGTCGAAAACTTTATCTCTCTGCAAAAGGATTATAATTCGGGATACGACACGGACACCTGCTACAACATTACCCCGGATTATATTCAAAAAAGCTCGAATTATCAGGTCTTCAAATATGATACGTCCTGCGCTTCATTCCTGCTGTACGAGGGCGATGTGTATCAACTTGGCGAATGGTTTGGCGGTTTTGGAGTTACAAGTATGGCGCTTGCCGATCTGGACGGCGACCAGAAACAGGAATTGTACTTTACCTATTCATTTGGCTCCGGGCTTCATCGTTCCCACGCTGCTTATTTTGACCCTGCCACAAAGAAAGTTATTGGTTTTAATTACACCCATCTGAATGAAGATATGATGATCAACGCTAACAACAATGGTGGGCTTTCCCTGTATTCTGCCACCGTAAAAAAGTTGGATAGCTTTGTTAATCTCGACCTTGAGAGAACAGATGGTATTTCAGACATAGTTTATAAAAATGGGCAAATCTCATTAAACCATGTACCGAACAAGTAATCCAATGGATTACCAGCTTATCAGGCAAATAATTTAATGGATTACCAGCTTATGGTAAATTAGCTTAAAGGCAGCATAGTCTAAACTCCAGCGCTCTCAAATAAGATCCTCATTTTCCTAAATGCTGTTCGTTTGCTGTTCCTTAAGGATTCTTTTCATAATCTTGCCGGCACTGTTTTTGGGAAGGCTCGGAACAAACTCTATCACACGCGGCAATTTATAAACTGCGAGCCGTTCTTTCAAATACTTGAGCAGCTCTCGTGAAGTACATTTTTCATTCTCCTTTAAGACAACAAAGGCTTTGACATATTCGCCCCTAAGCTTGTCCACAACGCCAATGACAGCAGTTTCTTTCACATTCGGATACTGATAAATTACTTCCTCGATTTCTCTTGGGTATACATTCAAGCCAGCTGCAACAACCATGTCCTTCATCCGGTCTACGATAAAGATGTAACCGTCTTCATCTTTCTTCGCCAGATCTCCCGTATGAAGCCACCCGTTTAGCAGCGCCTTCTTTGTCTCTTCCTCCTGTTTAAAGTATCCCAGCATGACATTTTCTCCCCTGACGGCAAGTTCACCAATCTCTCCCGCAGGAAGTTCCCTGTCATTTTCATCGACAATTTTACATTCCGCATAAGGAATAGGGATACCTATGGAACCTTCCTTTTGCACCCCAAAGGGCGGATTGAAGCATACGGCCGGAGAAGCCTCCGTCAGTCCGTAGCCTTCTACAACTGGAAGCTTCATGATTTCTTTCGCCTGCCTGAAGATTTCAACAGGCAGTGCCGCTCCGCCGGAGACTGCAAAGCGAAGCTTGGGAAAGGTAATATCCTTTTTTCCTGCCTCCAGTAATACAACATACATTGCAGGGACTCCCATAAAGACCGTGATTTCATCTTTGAGCAAAGATCCAATGACCTCTTTCGGCTGGAAGGATTCCAGAATCGTTACTGTAGCTCCTGACCACAGAGGCATAAGGATGCAGGATGTAAATGCAAATACATGGAACATCGGAAGCACACACATGTATATGTCATCCGGCCTTGCAGTAAGTCCCAGGTAGCATTGCTCTGCATTAAATACCAGGTTTTTATGTGTAAGCATTGCTGCTTTCTGCTTCCCGGTGGTCCCCGATGTATAGAGAAAGGTAGAGATTGCATTTTCATCCGAAAAATCTTCAAAGCCCTCTGTACAAACCTCTGAAACACCATTGTCAAATTCTTCGTCCAATACGATCAGTGTGATACCAAGAGCAGCTTTCACCGCATCTTTGGTGAGTTTTGCCTTTTGCAGAATTGCCGGATGTATCATCATAAATTTAGCTTCTGAATCCTTAATAATATAAACTATCTCTTCCATTGTAAGCATCAGATTAACAGGAACAATAATTCCGCCGTTCCTTACGACACCCATGTAGGAATATATGAACTCAGGGGAATTAAGACAGCTCAATACCACCTTGTCCCCGGCTTTTACTCCGATTTTTTTCAAGTAGCCCGCATACGCCAATACTTTTTGATCAAGCTGTCCATAGCTGATATTTTTTCCATTAAATTTGAGTGCAATTGAATCCTCTTTAAAATTCCTTTTATAGATATCCCCGACCATAATAAGCTCCCTCGCAAAAAATATATTTGACTGCTTTTAAAAAAAATCAATAAAAAGTTCTATGATTTATTGTACTACATTTTTACATTATCGGCAATTTCGATCTTCAACTCGATCGCTATAAATTGCCGCTTCTGCACGAGTCATTTTATTTTTGGGACTGGAGTTCGCTCTACAACAAAACCGCGGTGTCAAAACAGTATGAACCCGCGGTGTTTATTATCCTGGCCATGAAATTTACGGAACGCTAAACTAATACACCGGGTTATAGATCGGCTGGCAAAAGGAAAGCTTCCTCAACAGAGGCTTTCAGCAGCTCATATGCTTTATCGCAATCCCCCTTCGTCGCAATAAGCGGAGGTATCGTCCGGATGACCGAATTCCCGATTAAGGTAACCAGCAGTTTCCTGTCCATACAGCCGTGCTTTATTATCTTACCGATAGGTGTATCAAATTCGACGCCGATCAGCAGGCCTTTTCCACGAACCTCTTTCACATGCGGAAGTGTTTTTAATTTATCCATAAAATAGTTACCTATTTCTTCTGCATTTTGGGCCAGTTTGTTATCCAGCAGCTCATTGATTTGAGCAAGAGCAGCCGCGCAGCATACCGGGTTTCCGCCGTAGGTCGTGCCATGGGCGCCCATTGTGAAAGCTTTTGCCACCTCTGAGGTTGCACAGATTGCTGCTATCGGCATTCCGCCACCCATGGCTTTCGCCATGGATATAATGTCCGGTTTGATATCATAGTGCATAAAGGCCATGATTTTACCGGTTCTGCACCAGCCTGTCTGTACTTCATCGAACAGGAGGAGAAGTCCCCTGCTGTCGCACAGCGCCCTCAGTCCCTCCATAAACTCCCGGGTAGCCGGATGAACCCCGCCCTCTCCCTGTATGGGTTCCACCATAATCGCAATTGTGTCCTCAGTTACTTGCGTTTTGAATGATTCCAGATCATTGAAATCCGCATAGGAAAATCCCGGCAGCATAGGCTTGAAACCGATCTGGCAGGCATTTCCAGGCTGTCCCGTTGCTGTCAGGGAACCATAGGTTCTTCCATGAAAGCTATTCTTAGCTGTGATGATATGGTATTTATCAGGGCCATACTTCTCAACACCATATTTCCTGGCCATTTTTATCATCGCTTCATTCGCTTCGGTTCCGGTGCTTTGAAAGAAAATCTTATCCATTCCGATCGTTTCACAGATCTTTTGCGCTAAAAGGACTTGAGGAATTGTATACGGGTAGTTGAATGTGTGAATCACGTCCTCCACCTGGTCTTTTACGGCAGCAATGACTTTTTCGTTACAGTTTCCGGCACTGTTGACCGCGATACCGCCATAAAAATCCAGATAAGCCTCCCCGTTTTCATCGTACAGGTACATGCCCTTTGCCCTCTCACATACAAAATCATAACGTTCATAGGTATCTATCATGTATTTCCCTGCAAGGGCTTTCACTTCTTCAGCATTTAGCCCGCAATCCTTCAATTTCACAGTTGCATCTCCTCCATTCATTTAAAACAGTCCTACCGGTGAACTGAATACCGGCGGCTGCGATTTATAACGCATCGGTTCAAAAAAGTTCTCTTTTGTTCGGAATTTCTATTCAAATTTCATGATTCCCGTACCAGTATTTCATATTTTTATACCCCTTGACCAGTCTGTCAGACATTGTGCCTGTATTCGTAAGGGAGCAGCTTTAGCTGTCCGAAATGGTCGAAGTCCGCCACACACTGAAGGGAATCTTTCAAAATACCCATTTGCATCGCAATATTGTTCGGTTCACCTGCATTCGAGCCAATTGGCACATGAGCCGCGGCGATACGCGGAGCGCCTTGCTGGCGGGCGATCGGAGGCAAGGCTGCAATTATGATACAGGACATACCGGCCTCTTCACATGCTCTTGTAACGATTGTCGCAGAACGATGGCAGGTGCCGCACCCGCCGGTGCACAGTACAATGTCCACGCCCTGTGCCTTGAGTTTTGAAGCTATTTCAGGTCCTGTTTCATTCCTGAACTTCTCAACATTTCCTCCGCCGCCCATGAAGCCGTACATTTCTTCAGGCAGACTCGCGATAAAACCTTCCGCCACCAGTTCCCGCAGTCTGTCCAATGGGAACATGGCATTTACGTCCTTGTTAATATCGGAATTGTCAAATCCCCCATGGGTAACAGTCAACCCGGAAGTGGGTATATCGGACGGAATGGTGCGGTAGGTATAGTCGCCTGCCGTATTATAAGGCGTCTGATCTTTCCTGTGGATACCGCCTGCCGTAATGAAAGCGACCCTGCATTCGCTTAACGGCTTTGTAAGAGGTGTCCAGACAGGTTTGGGTGTAATGGGAACAAATATCTCCGATTTTAATCCTTTTGCTGTAGTCAGTATCATTATAATATCCTCCTAATCATCAGATGGTCTGCATGTAGCTGAAGTAAAATTCTACCTGCTGACCCGGTTCAAGCTTCTTCTCCGTGAATACCCATCGCAGCGGCACGCAAATCACGCCGAGTCTTCCCTGCACATCCACCTTCACTGCGGTATCATTTACTTCAACGATTTTCCCTTTCATCAATACCGGATTCAGTTCGATCATCTTGTTAAAACCTCATCCGCGATCTTCTGATTTCTTTCAATTACTTCGGGGTTCCACTTATGATCGGCGGCTTCAACAGGAATACCCGCCATCCTTGTCTTCAGCATAAGGATCGCCCTGTCCGCATCCGCTTTCGTAATGGAACTGCAGCCTGCAATTTCATTTTCAAAGCCCTGCTTGTCCTTATTGATTTCAATCATGGCATCCATATACTGATTGCCTACGACCAGCTGACCCTGATAGGCGCAGAAAGATACTCCGACTGCCGGGATTCCTCTCATGCCGATCTGCCCGATATGCGAGGCGAAATCTATATGATTGTTACCAAAACCTTCGGTAGTCACAATCGCGCCGGCTACATCCAGGGTTTCCACCAGGGTGCCCAGCCGTTCCGACACATACATTTTTTCATCATTCACCTGCGGACTCCCGACAAATATCACACCGACCAGATCCAGCTCCGCATCTTCCGCCAAGCCTTCTACAAGCGGTTCACGGAAATAATGCCTGGTCATTTCCTTCGTTGCCGGCCCAATGCAGGTCAATGCATGAATCGCTCCATCACGCACCTGATTGGGAGTAAGCATCACCGGAACGTTGCCCAGATCGACATTCTTACAACCTCCGTGTATTCCTGCAGGTTCCGTCGGACAAAGAACATTGTCATGCATGGCTCCCTGCCCCATAATTTCCTTGACCAGGACAACTCTCGGACGTCCGGTTCTCTTCACATCCTCACAGACTTCTTCTCTCTCCGCAGGTCCTTTCACATGCCTGATGGCATCTCTGACTTCCTGCATAATCACATCTTCCGCAGAATGTGCTGCAAACGGCCCTCTTCTTTCCATTCCCGTTCCACGCTGGAGAACTGCATTTACCCGGATGATGATGTCCCCGTCGTCTGCACATCCCGGTCTTCCAAACGCCATCTTTTCATCCAGATAGCCTTCAGAAGAACCGAATTCATGCACCTGTACTCCGTCCTCGTCAACGCCTGTCAGCATAAACACTGCACCATCCAGAACATGGGAAACTCCTTCGCCGAGCTTTCCTTCCACTTTCGTGGAAATGGGACAGATATCCATGATTGTTTCAGTATATATGTGTCTTTTGTCCGGGGAAATGATATCCATTTTCAATTCTTTCACCAGAGGATTCGCTTTCAACGCCATGCCGATGCTGCTCTCTCCAATTGTCAATATCCCGTTTTCAAAGGATGTTCCGATTCCAAGCTTCACTTCTTTGACCTTATAGTACTTTTTCGTCAGTTTTCTTATCACCTTGTCGCTTAACGGTGTCTCCGGTGACTTCGATAACTCTGGCGCCTCCGGAGGTTCTGCAACAGACGTTGACAAATTTCCAAATATGCTTGCGGGTATATCCAGCTTAAGGCCTTTCAATTTTTCGATTTCAATATGAATCATACAGGAACTCTTCCTTTCACTTCTCCCTGCAGTTTCCTTTCCCTCACGCACTGCGCCGGTCTCCTTCACAGTACCTGCTTTGCCGGCTATCTCACTCCCGGCCTGTGTTTCGCCGGATACCTGATTTACACTGTCCAGCATTTCCGCCTTGATAGGTTTGAGAGCTTCGCAGTCTTCTGTCAGAGTCCTTCCCAATACCTGTCCGATGGTCAGTCCATCCTTGTCTAATACCATAAGTCCCGATTCAACCATGTCATCGAATAGCGATGGGTCTTCCAGGTCTTCCGCACCAATTACCAATCCCTTTTTTCTCCGGCAGCAGAAAATTGCCGGATCCTTTAAATGCTTTTCCAACAGTTCCTTCGTAATCGACATTTCTATTCCCTCCAATTCTGAAACGAGATATGATGTAAAAATGATTTGACTCTTTATATGTTGCAAAAATATTTGTACAAGAAAGGAATTCGTTTTCTGCATCAAGGCGCTTAAGGTAATGCAAGTGAAAAAGCAATGGAACCCGATTCTTTTTTCATTGTACTTATTTTGCATGATCTTATTTCAATCTTCGCACCAATTTGTGATTCACCGACCTCAGCGCACCATCCGTGCAGTGATAAACCGGCAGCTTCAACTGCGGGGCACAGGACATGACCGTGTTCGTACAATCGCTGCAATTGCTTATTAATAGTGCCTGTGCTCCCGCCTTTTTCAAAGCCAGTACTTTTTGAACCTGCCCGGGGCATTTCCCCGGATTCTCACATTTATATGCCTGATTTACGCACTGCGCCTGCTTGCAATACTCAATCCCAGCAACCTCAGACTCCATATCCTGCGATATCTGAAGCAGCCTGTCCCTATCCGCCCCGCATGCGCAAACCAGCAGGCCTATTTTTTGCGGCCCTTTCAGAAAAGTTTCCGCAACCAGAATCCCCCCTGTTGTTTTGACAACCGGCGAGTCCATTGTTGTCCTTTTACCGGTAAACGGGCCCCCCATGATAAGCTCGCCGTATTCTTCGGAGCAACCGCCTGCTCTTTCTATCAGAGAGCCGACATTTGTACCAATCGGTACATCCTCAAAAACCTGAATCAGCTCTCCTTTCAGCTTGCCCGCAACTGTTATGTCCTTATCGATGAAAGGCTTTCTTTCAACTACTGCTTCATGTATTCGGTAAGCAGTTTCCGCATTGATCACGACAGCATTCGCGGCCAGGGGAAGCTGGTCGATATTCAGAAGCGTTCCCAGCACTTCGCGGATAAGCGCTCTTTCCTCTCCCACAGGATATAAATCCGGCAACTGATACACCCCGATATCCGAATGATTGCGAGCAATGCATATCTTCAGAGCTTCTATTGCTTCCTTGTGATTTTCCTTTATTGCAATCCTACCCCGATCAGCATGGACAATCTCCATAGCGATCTGAAGTCCGTGTATCACTTCCCGGGCTTTCTTTTCCACCATTAGAATATTGTGCTGGAGTATCGGTTCACATTCGACAGCATTCAGGATGACGGTTCCGTTTTGCCGCAATGGCTTGGAAAGCTTGATATATGTGGGGAAACCTGCTCCACCCAGACCAGCGATGCCTGCCTCTTCAATCACTCCCAACGGCGTTTCGGCTCCCAGTTTTACATATTCCTTTGTTTCTATTTCATTGTTCCGCACAATTTCAATCGAATCCGGCGTCACGCAGGTAACCTTGCCGCTCACACTGGAGTGAATGTTGCATCCAATGCCGTTTGAAGCTTTTGCGGCAATCAGTTCTCCGCGTTTTACACAATCGCCCGCTTTCACAATCGCAATTGCCGGCACCCCCATATGCTGTTTTAATAAAAAGCTGTAATGATTCATCTGTTTTTTTCCTTTATGCGTTGCAAAAAAGTAGCTTCATATGGATATTGATGTTTGCAGCAAAACCATATTTGGGTTTGCATTTTTTTATTTATTAGCATTATAATCCAACCAATGATACTAGTAAAATTACAGTTTGAAGTATCAGACATTACATTTTATCATGTCACGTATTGTTTTATGGAAGGAGAAAGCGGCCGGAACTGGCCATCGGTAACTTGGAAGCCCTAAGCACACGCCCCGTCGCCATTGGAACATCCTCCGGTGTATCCATAAACTTGAGAATGTTCCTGCCATTATTATTAGAATTATTACTACCGGGTTAATATACGTTTTTATTACCGTCGGATTACAATATGTTTAAAAAATATTAAACCCAAAGGGGAACCATAATAAAATGTCGAAATATGAAATATCAGATTGGAAAAAATAATACCCATTAGATTAAAGGGAGCGCCAAATGAAACCATTCATCAAAATAACCGCCGCACTGTTTTTATTCATGTTTTTACTTTTACCGTTTTCATCCGTATCCACGCAGGCAGTCTCCTTTAGTAAAGGAGAGCTTCGCGGACTTTGGGTCGCGACAGTTGTCAATACCGATTACCCTTCAAAACCCACTGCAGATCCGGCTGTTTTGAAAGATGAGGCAATTAAAATTCTTGATAATGCAAAAAGCATGGGAATCAACGTCGTGTTTTTGCAGGTAAGACCGACTGAAGACGCACTTTACAAGTCCAGGATCTTCCCCTGGTCCAAATATCTCACGGGCACCCAGGGACTTGCACCTGCAGACGGTTTCGATCCACTTGCCTTCTGGGTGACTGAGGCGCATAACCGTGGAATTGAACTGCATGCGTGGATCAACCCCTACAGGATCACAAAATCGTCAAATGCATCACTGAATTCCCTGGTTGCAACAAATCCGGCCCGTTTGCACCCGGACTGGGTTGTAAAGTATTCAGACAATAATTTATACTTCAATCCCGGCATTCCGGAAGCCCGCAGGCTCATTGTAGAAGGAGTCCGGGAGATCATAGACAATTACAATGTGGATGGGATCCACTTTGACGATTATTTTTATCCAGGAAGGACTTTTAATGATTCCGATGCATACAAAACTTATGGAACCGGGTATGCAAACATTGGCGATTGGCGTCGTGCAAATGTCAATGCACTTGTATCCGATGTCTCACAGGCAGTAAAATCCTCCGGAAAAAATATCCGTTTTGGGATCAGCCCATTCGGCATCTGGGCAAACAAGTCTTCAAACTCGCTCGGCAGCGATACAAATGGTCTTGAAGCTTATAACGACCATTATGCCGATACGAGAAAATGGGTGAAAGACGGCATGATAGACTATATCATCCCGCAGCTTTACTGGCAAATCGGCTATTCCCCGGCAGATTACAGCAAGCTGCTCAGTTGGTGGAGTAATGTGGCAAGCGGCACCGGTGTGGATCTTTACATCGGACAGGCAACCTACAGAGCTAACAACACCAGTACTTCCAGCGCATGGTACGGGATTTCCGAGATTGAAAAGCAATTGCAGTTAAATGCAAAATATCCCGTAGTAAAAGGCAGTGTATTCTACAATTACACTTCTCTTGCAGAAAACCCGGGGCTCTGTACTGCAATAAAAACCATTTTCGAGAAACGCGACGGCACAACAGCCTCAAAACCGGTTACGGTTTCGAGACCCGCCTCAAACATACAGACAAGCTTTGGCAGTTTTTATCTGAACGGCACCTCTGACCCCGCCAAACCGCTTTATTTCAACGGAAAACCCGTTGAGGGCAGATCAAGCCAGGGTTATTTCGGTTTCCTCGTTCCGCTGGAAAAGGGCAGTAATCTGCTTACACTCTCCCAGGAGGGCTCCTATGTGACACGCGTCATTTACCGCAAAAGTCCCGTTCAGACAGTAACGAAAATGAGCAAAATTGAAATTCCCTCCGGTTCCGTATTCCCGGCCTCTCAGGAATACAGGAGGCCTGGCGAAAAAATAACACTTGCCTGCCAGGCTCCTGCCGGTTCAAAAGTGTCTGTCAAAATCGGCGGCAAGTCTTACGCCATGAAATCCTCCGGAGCCACATCCGGAAAAAGCGGGCTTATTGCGGCAAAATACACTTATACCTATACGATGCCTTCTTACAGCGGAACTCCTCGAAATATCGACCTGGGTGCACCTGTCTACACAATGAATTACAAAGGCAGCACAAGAACACGGACAGCTCCTGCAAAGGTCGGAGTAATCATGCCCGGCTCGCCATTTTATGCAGAGATTTCAAAGGAAGACATCGATACCTTCAAGACTACTGATCCTTCCATGGGCGCAGCCTATGAGCTTCGCAAGGGAATGACCGACTATATCACAGGTATGACAGGAGACTACGCACGGTTATCTTCCGGGCTCTGGGTGAGAAAATCCAGTATCGCGAGCTATACTTCCAGAGCTGTTCTTCAGCCCGCTGTCGTATCGGCAGTCTATCAGACCGGGGATAAGTGGGATACCTTGAAATTGGTCTACTCTTCCTCTCTGGCTGCCATTGCCGATTTTGACGGTTCCAGGCTAACTGTCGGCATTTCCGCAGCAGTTTCCGGTGTCACTCCCACAATGCCCGATAACGCGCTATTCTCCTCAGCCATATTTTCACGTTCAGGCAATATGGGGCGATATGAACTGTCTGTCAAGGCAGGACAGCTCATTGACGGGTATTATATTGAAAAGACCGTCGACGGCATCGTGCTGCATGTAAAGCGCCCTGCTAAAACCACCGGCGGCTACGGTTCACTTCAAGGCATAACCATCATGCTTGACCCGGGACACGGAGGAACCGAAACCGGCGCGATCGGGCCGCTGGGGACCGCTTATGCAGAAAAATCCATTAATTTGAATACAGGGCTCAAGCTGAAATCGGAGCTTCAGGCCCTCGGCGCAACAGTACTGATGACCCGGACCACTGATATAACAATGTCCCTGCCGGACAGGCTGGCTGCCTCCAGAAATGCAAAACCCGACATGTTCCTCTCTATTCATGCAGATAGCATGGAGGACAACGTGGATATCTCCAAAATCTCCGGATTTTCAGTCCATTACAAGGAAGCACTTGCCAAGCCGCTTTCCGAAGCACTTCTGATCAAAGCGACAGAAATCGGCCGCAAGAACAGGGGCACAAATTACAACAACTTTTATGTCGTCAGAGGTACATGGACTCCATCCATGCTGATGGAAAGCGGATTCGTGCCAAACCCCGCCGAATTTGAAACCCTGACCAGCGACAGCGAACAATCACGGCTTGCAAAAAGCATTGCCGACGGCATTGCCAGATACTTCTCCCGTTAAGTCCCCGGTGTCTCTTCTTCTCGCAAGGGGGCGTTTTCACACTTAAAAGTGTTAAAACGTCCCTTTGTTATTTTTCCAGCTGATTTTGCGCTGTTCTTTCCTGCATTGCTGCTCTATATAGCCATCGCAGCCTTTAGATATATGATTCAATATTTTTATTTTCTCTTGACTATTAGCTTAATTTGTTGTATGGTTAATTACATAAGTAGATAACCACTTAAGTTAAGATTGGAGGTGCAGCATTTGAAGCTTGATTTTAGCAATGAGAAGTCCATCTATCTTCAGATCGCCGAAAGCATGGAAGATGACATCATAAGAGGCAACATTGAGGAAGAGACCCAGATACCCTCAACAAATCAGATGGCAGTCCTATACAAAATCAATCCTGCAACGGCAGGAAAAGGGATCAATATCCTTGTAGATCGGGGAATTATATATAAAAGGAGAGGAATAGGAATGTTTGTTACAAACGGAGCCAAAAAAGCCATTCAAGACACCAGGAAGACAAATTTTTATGAAAAATATATCGCTTCTCTTCTGAACGAGGCAAAAAATCTCGGAATTGAAACCGATGAACTGATAGAAATGATAAAAAAAGGGGGTAGGGCAAATGGCTGATACAGTATTGGAGACCGTCGGACTCACCAAAAGCTATGGTTCCCTCAAGGCAGTCAATAACTTCACTATAAACCTCGAAAGCAACAAGATCTATGGTTTGCTGGGACGCAACGGCGCCGGCAAAACGACATTCCTGGATCTCATCACTTCCCGCATATTCGCAGACAGCGGTGATATCCGGATATTGGGTCAAAATGCCGTTGAGAATCAGGAGCTTCTTCCCAAGTTATGCTATATGCCGGAAAAGAACCTGTTTATTCCGACGATGCGTGTTGCAGACATCCTCCAGGCAGCAGCCGGTTTTTATGACGATTTTGATATGGATTATGCGAATCAGCTTTGCGCAAAGTTTGCGTTGGATATGAAAAAGAAATACAGAACCTTATCCAGAGGGTATGAATCCATCCTCAGGATCGTGATCGGACTTGCCTCAAGAACTCCGTTGACCATCTTCGATGAGCCTGTGCTTGGACTGGATGCAGCAGTAAGAGATCTGTTTTACAGAGAACTCCTTGAAGATTACACAAACAATCCCCGTACCTTTATCGTCTCGACACATCTGATCGAGGAATCTGCAGATGTCTTCGAAAAAATCCTGATTATCAAGGATGGTGCACTGGTTGAGTGCCTTCCTGTAGACGAGCTGAAGGAAAAAGCAAGGTATATATCCGGCAAAGCAGCGATTGTTGATGAAGTTGTCACGGGTATGAAGGTTATATTCAGCGAAATAGTCGGCAATGTGAAAATCTGTGCTGTTTACGGAGAATTAACCGATGAACAGCTGAAAAAGCTTCCCGATTATGAAGTGGATATTTCACCGATACCGGTCCAGAAGCTTTTCATTTACCTGACCAATAATAACTAGGAGGGAATCAGTCATGAACAGATTGCAAAACTGTTTGCAGTTCAAGTTAAAAAGCAGCATTAAGAGTACCTTATGGTTTCTAGGCATTTATTATATCATATACCTTGCCATGTTTCTCATGCTTCGGGCAATGGTCAAATCATCTCCCCGTTCCAGCGGGAACATGCAATCCGGATTTTTTATTGCCGGTGCGATTTTTCTTTTTATTTATATCGCAGCCAATTATAAGCCGAACTTCAATTTTCTGCTGATGTTTGGCAACACACGAAAAAATATTTTTTTAACTGCTGTTGTTGTGAACACCGTAATATCCATACTCATGTCAGTTGTCTCCATCATTTCGCAATCCTTGGATGTCACCCTTACTAATGAACTTTCAGGGAATGGTATATCACATAATAAGGGTCTGCTAGACATGATATATCAGAATAATGTTAATATTGCATCTGAATTTCTATGGTATCTGATGCTTTTCGTCACGATTTATTCATTAGCAATGCTATATGGCTCCCTGTCCTATAAATTTGGCAGAATCTTCATTACCGTCTTCTGGATCGGCTTTGGCCTCAGTTGGACAGTTTTACCCATCATGTCAGGTTTGAATAATGGTACAATATTGGCCAACGCATTGAAAGCATTCTTTAGTACAGGAAACTCCAACGGTATTTTGCTGGCACCGATAAACTTCGCAATAGCATCTATTGTTTTCTGCACTGCGACATACCTTCTGTCGACCCGCCAGTCCCAGGTCGCGTAAGCAAAGCATCGATATAAAAGATACATCCAGTGGGAATGGGCAGCTCTATAAGAATGAGAAAGCTGCCCATTCATTATTTTCTTTCACCTCTTTCACCTCATCCCCTGCATTACCTGGTTTACCTTGTTTGCCCTCCCTGTCTTCCTTGTCTTCCCTGTCTTCCCTGTCTTCCCTGCCTTCCCTGCCTTCCTTGCCTTCCTTACTTCCTTGCCTTCGCTGCCTTCCTTGCCTTCCCTGTCTCCGCTGCCTTCCTAATATACTGTTCCCTTTCCTGTGTCAGTTCTGTTCCAGTACAATTCCCTCATTCAACTCGGAAACATACACCAGCTTGATATTTTTCTTTTTGAACTCCGGCAGCATCTGATTAATGGCGTCCGCCGTCACCTTTCCCCCTTCCATTCCCACATGTCCGGCTGCAACAGCCTGGCCTTTTTTCAATGCAATCTCTTCGGCCTTTTTGAGTCTGTCAATGATGAAGCTTCCGGGCTGCTGTCCATCCAGGAATACATCCCTTTCATAGCACACAACTCCCTTTTTCATAGAGACTTTCTTTGCTTTTGGCCTGTCTGCAGTCCTGCTGTCCACAAAATACAAGCCCTTCTCCTTAATAACATCCAGCACTGCTGACATAATATCCTCATCATTACTTGCACTCGAACCCATATGGATGTTTGCACCTGCTGCATACGGCACGCTGTCAAAGGAATCCCTTACAATCTGCCTTACTTCATCTGCCTCCATACCTGCAAGGATCGGATGCGGGCCAAGCCAACTCCTCTTTCCTGAATTTGCTTCCATGGGTAAGTGAACAATCACTTCATACCTGTTCCCATGCGCAAGTTCGGCATCTTCCAGGGTATTATCCAAAAAAGGCATTACAGCAAAAGTAATATGCTCTTTTATGGACATCATCTCATCCACACCATCACGGCCTGAACCAAAATCATCTATTATTATCGCCAGCTTCCCTCCGACTTCAGCCGGTTGACTGTCATCCGGAGATTCGGTATTTGCAGTTGCAAACCCGGCGCTTCCGGGTAAAATGAAAAAGAAAAGAATAAAAGAAGATATAAGGATTGGAATAGTAATAAGATAAAACAAAAGAGAATTCCTTGAAACAGTCAGCATGAAAAACTTTTTCATAGTTTATGCCTTCGCTTTAATCAGCAATTTAATTCTATTTTATTATTATAGGCTCAACTGTATGCAGACAAAGAACACCTTATATTCAGGTGCTCCGAAAAACATAAGATTCTCTAGTGCATCCCTATTTGCCCTTCTTGGGTCTCCGTCCCCCGAATATATTCAACAACCGCAGGAAATGGCTGGATTCCCTCAATACATGATCTCCAAGAAGCGGTATGATAATCGATTTTATCTTGCATTCCAGCAGTCTTGCCAAATGTGCAGTTCTGGCTCATTCGTTTGATTTTCAGCTGGATATGGCTTGTTCTACAAGGTTCCTGAACGTTTTCTCAAAACCTGCATCATCCTCTTTGGTCCGCTTTCTTATGCTGGACGTTCTGCCACCAGCCCGTCGCACTTTCTGCCCGATATGCCTTTCAAACAACAATTCATCTATATTATCATCCGAATAAATGCGACCGTTCTGATTTACAGCCTTCGCTTTCTTACCCAGTGCCATTGCAGCGACGCCATAATCCTGCGTCACGACCAGATCACCTGCCTTGACCAGGTTAATCAGCGCAATATCCACACTGTCACGGGCTTTGTCGACTGTAATGATCGTACTGTATCCATCGTTCAACTCATGGCTTGTATCGATCAGCATGGTCACCTCCAGCTTATACTGCCTGGCAACTCTTACAATAATGCCCTTTACCGGGCAGGCATCCGCATCAACCAATATCTTCACTTATTTTCTCCATCTCAGTTCCGACTTCTTTTTTCATATAGCATCTTGCAAACAGTATTTACTTTTATTATAGGATATTCATTCACAAAAAAGATATAGCAATTCTTTTTAATGCAAAACAACACGATTAAATAATAGAAAGTTTTGAAATAAAAAAATACCAAATATAAAATATTCAAAACAGAGATTGACAAATAATCTCTTGAGGTTTACTATATGACTAATAAAGTAAATTCGGTCATATAGTATTTTAATGAGGTGCTTTTTATGGCAAGAGGTTTTAGTGAAAGAGAAAAAGAAGCAATACAACAAAAACTTATGGATGCTGCAGAGGAGTGCTGGGGCAAATACGGTCTTAAAAAAACGAGTGTGGATGAACTTGTTTCCATGGCGAACATTTCAAAGGGTTCCTTCTACCTCTTCTACCCTACAAAGGAGCATCTGTTCATGGATGTCTTCGAGCGGATCGATTTGCGATCAAAGACGGAATTGTTCAATCTCCTGCAAAATGAAAAAGGAAGCAGGAAGGATATTTTTGTTTCAATCATGAGGCAACTGTTCGACGAGGTAAAGAAGACACCCTGGATGCTAAACATTCAAGATGGCGATCTTCAGCTGCTTATGAGAAAGCTTCCTCCCGAACGTGTGGAAAAGCATCTGAAGAATGATGATAGCGCAGCTGACGAACTTTTCAATCTGTTGGACATCAGTTCAGATGTAGACTCCAAAGTGATTTCGGGAGTAATGCGGTCAGTGTTCCTGCTGCTTTTGCACAAGCATGAGATCGGTGAGGAAATATTTGATGATGTCATCGATTATATTGTTGATTCGATCGTTTTAAAGTTGTTTAAGGAGGCATAGAGATAATGATTCAGGTGAGTGAGCTTTGCTTCTCCTATTCAAACCGGAGAAGCTTTATCGAGAATATGAGTTTCAGTGTCGGCAAAGGGGAAATATTCGGTTTTCTGGGGCCGTCAGGTGCTGGTAAAAGTACAGTGCAGAAGATTTTGACGGGCATTCTTAAAAGTTACGATGGCAGTGCAAAAGTGCTGGGTACGGAAATTAAGAAAGGCAATCGTGATTTCTATCAAAAGGTTGGTGTGGATTTTGAGTTTCCGAATCTATACGGGAAATTCACCGCATTGGAAAATCTCAGGTTCTTCAGCACACTATACAGCCAGGCGAGCTATGACCCAATGGAGCTTTTGGAACGTGTCGGGTTAAAAAATGATGCGGATAAGAAAGTATCCAGTTTTTCAAAGGGAATGAAAATGCGACTGAGCTTTATCCGTGCCTTACAGCACAAACCAGACCTGATTTTCCTTGATGAGCCGACCTCCGGTCTGGATCCCGCCAATGCACGCACGATAAAGGAAATGATTCTGGAGCAGAAGCACACCGGTAAAAGCATACTTTTGACGACACATAACATGCATGATGCCGAAGAACTCTGTGACAGAGTGGCTTTTATTGTTGATGGCAGCATAAAGGCAATAGATACGCCAAACAACCTGCGACTGAAAAAGGGCGGCAGCACAGTCGATTACGCCTATACGGAAAATGGCGCGCATCATACCTCCAAAGCACCCCTGCATGATTTGAATACAAATGCTGATTTCATGAACAGACTTGCGAAAAACCAGGTACTCTCCATTCATTCGAGTGAGCAGACACTGGAGGATATTTTTATTGAAATAACAGGGCGGTGTTTGGTATGAGAATATTCTATACAGCTGTGCAGGATATAAAGTTTCAATTTAAATATGGTTTCTATTTCATTTATACAATAATGGTTTTTTTCTATATTTTATTACTGGGCTTTCTTCCCGATGCCTGGAAGGGAAACGGTACCGCAATAGTCCTGTTTAGCGACCCCGCCGCATTGGGCTTCTTCTTTATCGGCGGCATTATACTGCTGGAAAAAGGAGAAAGAGTACTGGACGTGCTTTTTGTCTCTCCACTAAAGGTATGGGAATATATACTTGCCAAAGCGATCTCACTTGGTCTGATCTCCGTGCTTACCGGTGTTATTATAGCTGCTGCCGGACTGGGCCTGGCCATAAATATTCCTGTTTTGATCTTGTCACTTTTGTCAGGTTCGGTTTTTTATACTTTCATTGGGATAGCTGTGGGTGTCAAAGCAAAATCCGTTAACCAGTTTTTGATCATCACAGTCCCGGCAGAGCTTATTCTGGGTGTACCTCCCATCCTCCTTCTTTTTGGCGTCAAACTCCGGTTCCTGGAAATAATGCCAGGTTCACTCATCCTCAGGTTATTTCAATGGTGTGCAGGTCAATACCCATACGGAAATCCTCTTTTAATGCTTTTAGGTTTAGCAGTTTGGGCCATACCCGCATTTTTCTTTGCAATCAGTCGTATGAAATGGTTTCTTTCCAGAATAGGAGGTGAAGTATATGAGACAGGCAATAAGGCTGCTTAAGGGCAGTACCATTCAAATATACCGCGATCAGATGCTATTGGTGCTCTGCTTTGCACCTTTCCTGACCGGCATTGCAATTAAGTTGCTCTTACCGCTGGCTGATCAACTTTTAATAAAATATATACGGCTTTCAATTCAGCCCTATTATCTTATGGCAGATGCACTCATATTGACAATGGGTGCAATGACCATTGGAATGATGGTGGGGCTGCTGATGCTGGATGAGCGGGACGATGGCATATGCGCCTATTTTTCAGTCACCCCCGTGGGTGGAATGGCCTACCTCGTTTCAAGACTTGCTCTGCCCTTCCTTTATTCACTGATCACAACCATGATTGTAGTTTCTTTCACTTCAATGGGGGGTCTGGCTTATGGCTGGATGTTCGCTCCCGCTGTAATTTCAGCCTTCGCAGGCGTTAGTATGGCAATGCTGCTTGTCTCCATTGCATCAAACAAGGTAGAAGGTCTTGCGGTATCAAAGCTGCTTGGTATTTTCATGTTTGGCATCCCCCTTGCCTGGTTCGCAAATTCCTACCTGAAAGCTATTGGTTACCTGTTGCCGACCTACTGGGTTGCAGATATGCTGATTCAGGTAAAAGCGGGACAAATAATGAAATATGTGACCGATTTCCTGCTGGGAATGCTTTGCGTTTCAATCTGGCTGGGAGGACTATATCGGCTGTTCATCAGGAGAATTTCGTAAGTCGCAGCCTTTTCTCCGCGCTGTATCTGTA
>JAEWQC010000315.1 GCA_023399355.1 Bacillota bacterium
AATGCTGTTGAAACGGAAGCGCAGCAATCTGGCTGATTTCGGAGATTTGTAGAATCCGTAGCCGCTTGCATTATTTGAAATGATACCGCAGTATTCCGATGTACCCAGATAATTCACCCAGGACATCGGAGTATCCGGTCTGTCAATGACATATTCCTTTTTTGAATCGTCAAAATAGCCATAGCGCATTGTTATATTCCTCCTGTATACCATGAAAATTTACTGATCTCCCCGGTTGGTTGATAAAATAATGCGATAAACTCTTTATTTTTTTTATTATATTTTATGCAGAGAAATATTACAAATCAAATTTAGGATATCGGTGGAATCCTCCACTTTTCAATGGGGAGATGAAAGCCAGGTTTCTGCGGGAAACTTTCCGGGAACCGGAAGTTCGCCATTTCAATGGCGATGTAGTTCACTGCTCTTTGAAAGATTGATAAAACTGATAAAACCTCCCGGCGTCATCCTGCTTTCCCAGTCCCTCATACGCCTTGCTGATCAGCAGGTAGATCTCCGGATTGTCCAGTTTTATGGAAAGTGCCTTTCTGGAAGACTCCAGAGCCTTTTCATAAGCCCCCGAATCAAGTGAACCCTTTGCATCGTTTATCCATTTAGCGGCACTGTTATTCTCGAGAACAGTATGTCTGGGATTCAACTCCAGTTCCTTCAAAACAGACTTGATCTTTTCTGCAGAAAAGGGCTTCTGGACATAGGCAACCGCACCCATGTTGGTACAATCCACAGCGTTTTTAACAGTCGCATAGGCTGTAATAATAATCACAGGTGTTTTGATTCCAAGTTCCCTGATCCTTTTCAGGACTTCCGTCCCCCGTATTTCAGGAAGCTTTATATCGATAAAAGCCAGATCGAATGGTTGTGACGTCAGCATTTCCAATGCCTGCCTGCCGTCAATTGCCGTCATTACGCTGTATCCTTCCAGTTCAAGGCACTTGGTCAGGATCATGCGTATATTTTTGGTATCATCTACGACTAAAACCCTCTTCATCCCTTTTTCCCCTTTCCCGCGATATTCAATGAAAATGTAAAGCTGCTCCCTATGTCGAGTTTGCTTTCGCACCAGATTTCCCCGCGATGGGCCTCAATGATTTCTTTTACAACGGCAAGCCCCAGACCCGTCCCCCGCATTTCGAAATCTCCGTCTTTTACCTGAACGAACTTTTCAAAAATTCTGTCGAGATATTCTTCCGGGATGCCCATACCGGTATCCTTAACAGTGACACAGACCTTATCCGCCTTCTCAACAGCACTTACGCAAATTTCATCGCCTGCATTCGTATATTTTAAAGCATTGGATATCAGATTATTTAAAACCCATGTGATCTTTTCAAAGTCAGCTGTCACAAGGGGCAGATCCTCCTCCACCTGAAAATACAGATTGACGTCATGCTGCTCTGCCAATTGATAAAAGGGCTTTACAGCACATTCTACGATATCGTCGATCGCATATTCCTGAATCTTGAAAACAGCTCTGCCCGATTCAATCCGGGTCAGTTCCAACAAATCATTCACCAGCTTGGTCAGCCTGTCACTGTCCTCGCGAATCGCTTTCATAAACTGCTTCTGATCCTCGTTCAACAGCCCCATACCCTCTTCAAGCAAAACATCGGCCCCCATCATAATAGAGGTCAGCGGAGTTTTGAACTCATGAGAGATTGTGGCAATAAAATCGGTGCGGATTTTTTCCAGTTCCTTTAGCTGTGTGACATTCTGGAAAACGGCAATGATCCCGGAAAGGTTCGCGTCATTGTCCTTAACCGTAGCCACAATGATATTAAAATAGTATTCTTCATGACTTACCTTAACCAGAAAAATCTTTTGCCGTGTTTCATCCTTTGATTTAAAAGTGCTTGAGATAAAATCGAAAATTTCTCCATTTCTTATCCCTTCAAGGAAATGTTTATTGATCAGTATTTCTTCACTAACCGTAAAAATTCTTTCAAAAGCGTCATTCAGGAGCATGACGCGATAGTCGGTGTCAAGCACCACCAATGGCTCCGAGATGCTTTTTACAATAGCCAGCGACCTGGTTTTCTCCGCAAGCAATTTCCCCATGGTGCTTTGCTCATACTGCTGCAGTCTTTTAGTCATATTGTTGAATTCCCGGGCCAATTCGCCGACCTCATCCCTGGTAATGATGTCAGCCTGCTGATTCAGATCTCCTGCCTTGATTAATTTCATCGTTTGGGTCAGAGAGGAAATAGGCATCAGGAACCTGTTTGTAAAAAATCTCGATACAACACCGCCTCCGATAATGGCGAAAATAGACAACCCCAGGACCAGATACATCGAATTTTGAGCATGCTCCGTTGCCTGATCCTTCCCTTTAAACATTGCTTTTTCGTTTAAAAGACTTAACTGTTTCAATTCATTTTTAGTATTGATAAAGTCCGGCATCACTTTTGTATTATAAAAATCAACAGTCTTGTCAATTCCCTGATTACTGCGAATTTCCTGCAAGTCCAGAAACAATTTTACATAACGGGTATAAGATGCATTGATGCTATCAACCAGTTCCTTTTCCCCTTTTTCCGTTATATTATTGGCACCGACGTAATACCATTTAAGAAATTCCTCGTTATTGTCGGCAAACAGTTCCTTTCCCTTTTGCGTGTCGACATTGATATAAATCAGTACGGCACTATCCTGACGTTCAATGGCTTCGATCATATTGGCTGCTGCATTTATACTTTTATAGTTGGCAATCATCAGTCCGTTAACGGACCTTCCCAAATTGAAAAGGTTAAGTGAAGCAGTTGTTCCGACAATTGCGATGAGCATTACCAGACCCAGATACACGAATGAAATTTTCCCTTTTAATGTTTTAATCATCTGCTTTAACCTCCTGCCAATCTCCTGCATTACTACTTAATTATGCATCTTAAGTATAAGATCGGAGGCATTTTTTATCAACCTGTCATACTATCGTTTGGCCCTAAAAAAAAGAGATAGCGCTATGAGTAAGGGTGATAAACCGATTTGGCGGCTTTTAGCGGTATGAGCAAACGCCTGCATGAAAATTCAGCGGACTTTAGTTGCAGGAGTGTTTGGAATTATAATCAATCATGTGCAGCGGAGAGTACAGACAGCAAATAACCTGCCTCTTGGAATGCACTATCTGTCAAGCCAGAAATAATACAGATTCAAGGGAGGTCCTGTTAATGCCGGATGCAATATTTACAATCACTTTACTTGCCTGCTTTGGCTTAATACTATGTTTTGCCGGCTGGTGTGACAAACAGGTAAGGGATCGTTGAAATGGAGGAATGGATATGGTGGCTTTATTGATCATAACGGTTTTACTGTTTTTATATCTGGGTTATGTACTGATCCATCCGGAAAAATTTTAAGGCACAGTACAATATAAATAGACGTCAGGGGTGAAAATGAATGGGAATCTTACAGATTTTAATTACGCTGGTCATTGTCATGCTGCTGGTGATTCCGGCAGGGAGATATATCTTCAAGGTAATCAGCGGTGAAAAGAGTTTTGCCGACCCTGTGATGGACAGAATCGACAACGTGATATTCAAGGCAGCCGGTATAAAAAGAGAAGGGATGAACTGGAAGCAATATACGGTGGCACTGGTTTTGACAAACCTGGTGATGGGTTTGTTCGTTTATCTGATCTTCCGGATACAGGAATTTATCGGGTTAAACCCGAATGCCAGCAGGAATATGGAGCCGTCACTGGCATTTAATACAGCTATCAGCTTCATAACCAATACAAACCTTCAGCATTACAGCGGAGAGTGGGGGCTGTCCTATTTCAGCCAGATGGCTGCGATTACCTTTTTGATGTTCACATCAGCCGCTACAGGGTTTGCAGCTGCTGCGGCATTTATTCGCGGCATAACAGGCAAGACTGTAAAAACAGTCGGGAATTTCTTCGTAGACCTGGTGAGGCTTACGACAAGAATATTACTTCCTCTATCGGTTATTGTCACCTTGCTTTTAGTCTGGCAGGGAGTGCCTCAGACATTATCCTCGAATCAAACGGTGACAACCATTGAAGGAACCCTGCAGGACATCCCGTTGGGACCCGTGGCATCGCTTGAAGCGATAAAACATATCGGGACCAATGGAGGCGGCTTCTTCGGGGCCAATGCAGCACATCCTTTTGAGAATCCGACGCCGTTGACCAATTTGATTCACATCCTCTGCATGATGCTTTTGCCTACTTCCCTGGTATATGCTTTTGGACTTATGCTGGGGAATAAAAAGCAGGCGTGGGCAATATTTGCCGCAATGGCAGTCCTGTTTGCGATTTCCCTTGCAGGCATATATTCCTTTGAGTCGGCTGGAAATCCTGCTCTGGCACACACAGGCCTGAATCAATCCATGGGGAATATGGAGGGCAAGGAAGTACGGTTCGGAATCGCCCAATCCTCCCTGTTTACTGCGGTGACGACGGCAGCAACGACGGGGTCGGTGAATACCATGCATGACTCTCTGACACCTATGGGCGGATTGGCCGCATTGTGGCAGATGATGATCAACGTCGTGTTCGGAGGTAAAGGTGTCGGATTTATGAATATGCTGATGTATGCGATTCTTGCGGTTTTCCTCTGCGGCTTGATGGTTGGCAGGACACCCGAATTTCTTGGGAAGAAAATCGAAGGCAGGGAAATCAAGCTGATCGCTCTGGCTATTCTGGTGCATCCTTTTATCATTTTGACCTCTGCAGCCGTTGCACTGATAGCTCCGCAAGGGCTGGCCGGAATAACAAACCCCGGTTTTCACGGACTTTCACAGATCCTGTACGAATTCACATCGGCTGCTGCGAATAATGGCTCCGGTTTTGAAGGCCTGGCAGACAATACGCTGTTCTGGAATATAAGTACCGGGCTTGTCATGTTCATTGGCAGATACTTTTCCATTATTGCACTTTTAGCTGTTGCAGGATCCCTGGGGTTAAAACGGGAGGTGCCTGTCGGCATAGGAACCTTTAAAACGGATAATACACTGTTTACGGTAATATTGGTCGCAGTGGTCATCATCATAGGCGCTTTGACTTTCTTCCCCGGTATTGCGCTGGGACCTGCAGCAGAACAGTTGACCCTGGGATAAACAAAAGGAGTGAGTATATATGAGCAAACATGAAAAAAAGAGTTTTGTGAGCAAAGAAATATTGTTGAGTGCAATACAGGATTCATTTATAAAGCTAAATCCCAAAGTCCTGCTGAAAAACCCTGTAATGTTCGTTGTTGAAATCGGCTTTGCGATAACACTTTTTCTGACCTTTTTTCCTGACGTCTTCACAGAAAAGGAGCCAGGAATCAGACTTTACAATGCCCTCGTATCAGGTATCCTTTTGATCACCGTGCTGTTTGCCAATTTCGCCGAAGCAGTTGCCGAAGGCAGGGGAAAAGCCCAGGCCGAAAGTTTGAAAAAGACCCGTAAGGACACAAAAGCAAAGCTTTTGGATAAAAGCGGCAATACAAAGGCTGTGAATGCCGGTGATGTTAAAAAAGGGGATGTTGTCCTTGTTGAGATCGGAGACATCATCCCCAATGACGGTGAAGTGATTGAAGGTCTGGCCTTTGTCGATGAATCCGCAATCACCGGGGAATCCGCTCCTGTTTTGAAGCAGGCAGGGAGTGATTTCAACTCTGTAACCGGCGGTACAAAGGTCACAAGCGACTGGCTTAAAATTAGAATTACAGCTGTCCCCGGCGAGTCCTTTCTCGACAGGATGATCAGCCTGGTTGAAGGGGCGTCCAGGCAAAAAACGCCCAATGAAATTGCACTGACGATGGTGCTGGTAAGCCTGACCATGATCTTTTTAATTGTAATCGTCGCCCTCTATCCAATGGCGGCATATTCGGGAGTCAGGATTCCCGTGTCTACTTTGATTGCCTTATTGGTATGCCTGATACCGACAACCATAGGAGGTTTGCTGTCTGCCATAGGTATTGCCGGAATGGACAGGGTCACAAGGTTTAATGTCATCGCCATGTCGGGTAAGGCCGTTGAGGCATGCGGCGATGTAGATACGATGATCCTTGATAAGACAGGAACGATAACATATGGAAACCGGCTCGCAGCAGAATTTATCCCTTTAGGGAACAACACCCGGGAAAATGTTACAAGATTTTCTGTGATTTCATCTCTGAAAGATAAAACCCCTGAAGGAAAATCAATTGTTGATCTCGCTAAAAAGCTGGGTACTGTGGTAAATGCAAAAGAATATGAAACTGCAGAATATATTGAGTTTACAAGCCAGACAAGAATGAGCGGCGTCAATCTTTCCAATGGAGCACAGGTGAGAAAAGGGGCCTCCGATGCAATTCAGAAATTTGTCAGGGAAATGGGTGGAACCATCCCCGAGGATCTTGAAGCCGTAACGGCAAAAATATCAAAAGCAGGCGGAACACCTCTGGTGGTATGTGTAGATAAGGAAATATTCGGAGTCATCTACCTGAAAGACACCATAAAGCCGGGGCTTGTGGAACGTTTCGCCCGTTTGAGGCAGATCGGCATTAAGACAATCATGTGTACGGGTGATAATCCGCTGACGGCCGAAACGATTGCCAGAGAAGCCGGTGTTGATGAGTTTGTCGCAGAGTGCAAGCCTGAACAAAAGATCGATGTGATCAAAAGCGAGCAGGCACAGGGCAAGCTTGTTGCAATGACCGGTGACGGCACCAATGACGCCCCTGCCCTGGCACAGGCTGATGTAGGCCTGGCGATGAACAGCGGGACACAAGCGGCAAAGGAAGCGGCAAATATGGTCGACCTGGATTCCGATCCGACGAAGATCATTGAAGTCGTTGAAATAGGAAAACAGCTTCTTATCACGCGAGGTTCCCTGACGACCTTCAGTATCGCTAATGACGTGGCAAAATACTTCGCCATCATTCCAGCCATGTTCACACTGGCAATCCCCCGGATGAATGTGCTGAATATAATGGGACTGGCAACACCTATGAGCGCCATCCTATCCGCACTGATATTCAATGCGGTCATTATTCCGCTATTGATACCGATCGCTATGAGAGGCGTGAAATACAAGCCGATGAGCGGGACTGCAATTCTTGCGCGGAACATGGCAATATACGGGTTGGGTGGTGTAATTGTCCCATTTGTCGGAATTAAGATCATTGACTTAATGATAAATCCGGTTTTAAAAACTTTAAACTTAGGTTAGGGAGGAATGCAAAATGAAATTGTTTCTTAGAGCCATTACAGCAAGCATGGCGTTATTATTAATCTGTGGAGTGATATATCCGCTGGCAATGACCGGTATAAGCCAGCTTGTTTTCCCAAGACAGGCAAACGGCAGTATCGTTGAGTACAATGGAAAACCCGTTGGGTCGGAACTATTAGGGCAGGCTTTCTCAGATACAAGGTTTTTCCATGGCAGAGTGTCGGCTGTGAACTACAACACCTATAAACCGGAAGATAAAATACCGGATAAAGAAGGAAAAACTGCCTACTCAGGCGTGTCCTCCGGTTCAGCTAATCTTGCACCGTCAAATCCTGCACTGGTTGAACGCGTGCAAAAGAATATCAGCACATTTTTAAAAGCAAACCCGGACATAAGGAAAGAGGATATTCCTGCAGACCTTTTTACAAGCTCGGGCTCGGGACTTGACCCAAATATAAGCCCCAAAGCGGCAGGAATCCAAATCCCTGCCATTTCAAAAGCAACCGGCATCAGTAGTGATGATCTTGAAAAGGTTGTGAAAAAATGCACCGATGGCAGAACTTTGGGCATATTCGGAGAGCCAAGGTTTAATGTGCTTGAAGCAAATATAGAAATCTCCAGAAGACTGGAATAATGAGGTATTGTGTATGAGGGTACCGGATCTGACGTTCCATCAATGTTTTTGCAAAATGCGGATATCTACTCTTAGGGGATGGGCCGAAAGAGTGCATGATATGCCATGCATTGTCAGGCTATTTCCGTATATTCCAGTAGAAAAGAGATGAGGTTCATGAATGAAGTTCTGTCCAGGATTGGGCTCTTATCCATTTCTTTATTCATTCTTTATGTAATGAAAAAGATAGATGAGTACTTCTATTTTAAGAAAATTGATAACGATAAAAATGATGACTTCGATAAAGACGATGATGAATATTAAAAAAAACTACCCGGAATAGTATCGGGTAGTTTTTTACACATTGGGAGTTTTTATTGTGTCATTCATCTAAAATTGGGCTAAAAGAACTTTTTCCTATTGGCATTTATTAATATAATAATTATGACAGTTGGTACCATAATCATGCCAAAAACAATCCAGAAGGCACCATGGATATTATGCAGCGGAATCCCGTCAACATTCATGGAGAAAAGCCCACCCACCAGAACCATGGGAAGAATGGTAATCTGTATAATCGTAAATATCGCCATCAGACTATTGTTTTTCTGATTAGTGAGTGAACTGAAAGTAGAATCGATTGACTCAATTACTTCCTTGTGATTTTCAAGCATGTCCCATATTTTTTCCGCTTTATCGGTAATATCATCAAAATAAACCTCCAAATCCTCTGTAAGAAATTTCTTAATTACCTTTTCGAGTGTAAGAATAACAGGCCTTAACGGCTTTATTACCTTTCTGTAATTTATAATCTGGAGCTTGGTTCTGGCTATATATTCAAGCATTGATTTAGAAGTATTTTTAAACACACTTCTATTTATTTCATTGAGCATGATCTGAATCTTGTCGAGCATGGGAAAACAATAGTCAAAAAGGCGCTTAATTATTTCGTAAAGCAGAATTGCAGAACCTTCTGACATATGTTCAATTCTGGCGCCCTCATCGGAATAGCACAAGTCGCTTAACTGAACCAGCGGTTTCAGCTCTCCTTCATGCAGAGTTATCAGGTAATCATGTCCCAGGAAAATATCAATCTCTTCTGATTCCAGGCTCACAATATCCTTCTTGTATCTGGGGAGATGCAGGACTATAAAGCAATAGTCTCCAAAATCATCAACCTTGGAACGCTGGTGCTCGGTCAGGCAGTCTTCAAGGAGCAGTTCATGAAATTTGAACCTGCTGCCTATTTTATCAATATCGGATTTTACAGGCTTTATTATATCAATCCACACAAGGCTGCCAAGTGAAATTTCCCTTACCTGTGCCTGAGGAGAATTATGCTGTTTTAGTTGTTTGCTTCCAAAATTCACTACCATAGGTGCCTCCTACTGCAACTTTTATTTTATTTTTAACATATTATGCCCGGGTTTCGCATAGCACGCGCCTATATCAATATATCGCCGCCTGTTGGTAAGGCAGTTTATACTTTGACGCATAACGAACCCAATAAAGATTCGATCTAAATTAAAAAGCAGGAATCCTTTGAACAAGATTATAACAGCAGTTCTATGGAAGCATCGAATTTGATACAAGATAAAGAAGCAGGAATACCTTGCTTACGATTTGACTGTATGTGCAACATCACAACAATTCTATCTTTTAGTTGAGCTTAAAAACTCCCTGTTCATCTATTACGTTTGGAAACTAACGGTTCAGAGAATGAACATAGATTCCTCCGCGCAGATTTTATTTCGCTAAAAACGCCGCACATACAGTAATCACCCTCAATGCCCCTGTTACTACTACCGTCTCCGTCCATTCTCTTCACCCCCATATTTGCAGACTAAAAAACCTTTCACAACAAATGAAAGGCTCCATAAAATAAAGACTCTTACATTCGTTGAGCTTTGGCACTATACAGCGTCGAGTTGTTACATCTCAGCTACACTAGATAAAACCTTAATTCGGTAGTACCTGTTGGCCCATTGGCGTCTTTCGACATTTCCGGGCAGTAGCATGCGTCCGCATAGGAGCCTCACCTAACATAAGTATTTAATTATGATATCATATTACTACTGTTTTTATCCAAATGCAACTGTTTTTTTGTTAAATCCCTGAGATTTTTAGTCCAATCTCCGCATTAATCATATCTGCTTGGCATTACTTCATATTGCTTCGTTTTGCTTCGTTTTTCTGCGTTTTACTTCGTTCCGCTTCGTTTCAAGGCAGCTTTCTACACCTAATTATCATTTTACTAATTTTAGTAGTATCTTCTTTACAGGTCGTTTGGAATAACATGAACCTCAATATTTTTTGTCTGTTTCAACAATTTCGTTACCGTCGATCCGCGAAGCAGTGTTTGTGCCTTTGTTCTGCTTGCATGCCCGATGATGATTTGTGTAATATGACGTTCATGCGCAAAAGCGGCCAGTTCACCTGAAATACTTTTACCGGTCAGCGTTACTACTTCGGCTCCCAGCTGTTTCGCCAGCTTATTATATCCGTCAAGTACCTCAAATTGTTTCGTTGTCATTTTAGGTGCGAATCTATGCGTGCAGTTTACACTGACCACCATCCACTCACATTTGTATCTGCGGGCTATCCTCGCTCCGCGGCGTATGAGCTTTTTAGCGGAAAGGCTTGGGCTGATGCAAACCATGACTCGTTCCACGATATGCCAGCTGTCTTTGATACCGTGTTCTTTCATATATTCTTCCAGATCTTCATCCACTTCTTCGGCAGTCTGGCGCAGGGCCAATTCCCTCAATGCATTCAGATTCCCCTTTCTGAAAAAGTTTTTCAAAGCCTGGGGGACTTTTTCAAGGTTATATACATTTCCGCGTTTCAACCTGTTTTGCAGTGCGTCGGGAGTGATATCGGTGACGACCACCTCATCGGCCTTTTCCACAATATAGTCGGGAATGGTTTCTCTGACAGCAATGCCTGTGATTTGCCTTACGACATCGTTCAAACTTTCAAGATGCTGAATATTCAAAGTTGTGATTACATTAATTCCGTTACAAAGGATTTCTTCCACATCTTCATACCGTTTCTGGTTCTTCGAACCCGGGACATTGGTATGTGCAAGCTCGTCGACAAGTACGGTCAGAGGTCGGCGCGCCATGATTGCATCCGTATCCATTTCTTCCATGACGATGCCGTTATATTCTATCTTTTTTCTGGGGATTATTTCAAGTTCGCCGATTTGACTATCGGTTTCCTCCCTTTGATGGGATTCCACGTAACCGATAACAATATCTTGTCCCCTTTTAAACCTGCGATTCCCCTCATTCAACATGGAATAGGTTTTTCCAACACCCGGTGCATATCCTATAAAGATTTTGAGTTTCCCCTTATTTTCCTGACTGCACTGTTTTAGCGCTTCTTCAGGTGTGACCCTTTTAAACTCATCGCTCATGGCCTATCCAATCCCTTTTAAATATTCTATTTCCTCACATTATAACACATCAGCAGACTCATCAGATATTCGGAGTTCCCAATTGTCTGCATTCCCGAATGTTTACGCCGAAAAACAGTTCCGTTCCAACATAAAACTCCTGCAAATAACAATGGCTATTCACAGGAGTCCTCCGTATTTCATTGTAAAATATTATTTTACCTTTTCCACTTCACCGTAAGTCTCACCAAAGGTATCAACCGTAACGGTCTTTATGCGTTGATCTTCACGAGGCCTGTCATTGTGATCACGTTTGACGCCCACAATCCTGTCGGCTTCCTCCATCCCCTCAATCACCCTTCCGAAGGCGGCATACTGCCCGTCAAGATGAGGAGATTTCTCAACCATGATGAAAAATTGGGAGCCTGCAGAATCAGGCCTCGCAGATCTGGCCATCGACAGGACTCCCTTGTCATGCCTGAGCATATTGTTGAACCCATTTGTCGAGAATTCCCCCTTGATGGAATATCCGGGACCACCCATCCCGCTTCCCTGAGGGCAACCTCCCTGGATCATAAAGCCGGGGATGACGCGGTGGAATATCAGACCGTTGTAAAACCCCTGATTTATTAAAGAAATAAAGTTTCGAACTGTATTTGGTGCTATTTCAGGGTATAGCTCAATTTTAATTTTACTGCCGTTTTCCATTTCAATTGTTGCAATTGGGAGATTTGCCATAAATGTAAACATCCTTTCAAATTTGTTTTATTGTGCAGTCTTTTCACAATTTATATTATAACAAGATTTTTCATTTTTATATTTTATTCCATTTACAGTTGATTGTAAATTAAATACCGAAACAATCTTCAAGTATTACGTATAAAATTATTATCACTTATTCTATCAGATATAATTAAATGTATTTCTTTAGAATGTATTGACTATTTGTTACATAGCCATAATGCTAAAGTTTACATAAAGTTGAAGCTTTATTTTTTTGCTAAGAAATTATTGAAATCATTAATTTGTTGTGACATTATATTGTGTAATTGAGCGTAATATGAAATTTAACAAATTTGTAAAGCGATGCTTGAGGTTATTGGAAAAATGTAGTATAATATACTGTAAGCAATTAATGCTTTAAGAGAAGATATGCCTATTTGGTATATCTTTTTTTATTAATATAAAAGCCGCCATTTTGTACTGGTAGGCTTTTTTTAATTGAAAGGAGACCAACTATGAATAGTCAATAGGAATTTCAAATTTTCTTTGGACTAAGGCAGGTTAAAAAAGAACATAGCAAACAAAGCAAACTGAATGCCCTTTGAAAAAAGAATATAGTAGGATTAAG
>JAEWQC010000158.1 GCA_023399355.1 Bacillota bacterium
ACGCGCCATGCAGGACCATTCTGTGAATATTAAGCCCAACCTTGATGATATAATAGAAGTAGACAGGTGGGCAAGAAAAATGGTTGGAGGGCTCTTATGAATTTTGTCGTAGCATTTTTAGCATTCAATATAATTGTAATCACACATGAACTGGGCCATTTCCTGGCTGCCAAGAAATTTGGCATCAAGGTGCTGGAATTTTCATTGTTCATGGGGCCAAAGATTTATAGCTTTCAACGCGGGGATACCATGTATTCGCTGAGACTTTTCCCCATCATGGCCTATGTAAAGATGGAGGGGGAGACAGAAGAATCGGACAGCGCAACTGCGTTCAACAACAAGCCGAAGTATGCCAGGGCCTTGACAGCCTTTGGAGGCCCGCTTGCGAATATTCTGCTCGCCATAGTCCTGCTTACGGTTTATTATGCTGTTGCAGGGTATGAAACCACCTCGGTGAACCAGATAGCTGCAAAATCCCCTGCATCGGCTGCAGGAATTCAATCGGGGGATAAAATCGTTTCCTACGATGATAAACGGACTTATAATACGATTGATATCATGCAGTTCCTTTATGTCTCAAAAGGGAAGCCCGCAAATGTGGAATATCTGAGAAATGGCATCAGACATACGGAAATGATCAATCCAGTCATACATCCTGCCGCAAAGTCCCCTAAAATAGGAGTCGGCCTTGGAACGAGCAATGAACCCAATTCAGCCATTATTAATGCTTTGTCGATGGACTATCCGGCTGCAAAGGCGGGTTTGCAGGTTGGAGACAGGATTGTTCAATTAAATGATACCGAGATTAAAACAGGACAGGAACTTGTAGATTTTATCACCAGGAATGGTGTAAAAATGATCAGTGTAAAAGCCAAAAGAGGCGAATCGGTGGTAAGCGTTGATATTACCCCGATAGAGGTGAAGTCCCAGGAAACTTATGATTTGGGTCTGGATTTCACAGTGGCTAAAGGCAATATCATTGACTCATTCGGTGAAGCAGCTGTGTTTTCATATTCCATTACACGCAGTGTGGCATACAGCATCGGCTGGCTTATAACGGGCAAGGCCAAGCTTAGTGAGATGATGGGTCCCATCGGTATGGTGAGCACGATAGGAACTGCTGTCAGGCAGGCTCCGAACATGTTGGAGATGCTGCTTTATCTGCTGCGGATTACTTCACTGATGAGTATAGCAATCGGTGCGACTAATCTGGTGCCCTTTCCGATGCTGGACGGAGGCAGGCTGGTGTTGATCGGTGTGGAAGCCGTTCGCGGAAAGCCGCTCAGTCAGGAAAAGGAAGCCTATATCTCGATGGTGGGCTTTGTGCTGATCATCATGCTCGGTATCTATGCGGCTTACAACGATATCGTCAGAATAATCACAGGATAGGTTTATGGCCGGAAGCGCAGAATTTATGAAAGGACCTGCAGGTGAAATGGAGACCACTTTTCAAAGAAAAGCTACAAAGAAGATTCGTGCCGGTAATATTTTTATAGGCGGAGATGCGCCGATAACAGTCCAGTCGATGACCAATACGGATACCCGGAATGCAGCTGCAACGGTGGAACAGATCAAAAGACTGGAAGAGGCAGGCTGTGAAATCGTAAGGGTCGCCATCCCTGACAATGAGGCTGCTGAAGCTGTCGGAATCATCAAAAAGTCAATTGACATACCACTGGTTGCGGATATCCACTTTGACTACAGGCTTGCCTTGACCTGTATAGAGAACGGCGTGGATAAAATAAGGCTTAACCCGGGGAACATCGGAGGAAGCGACAGAGTCAGAAAAGTCGTCGATGCTGCAAAGATCCGGGGCATTCCCATTCGTATAGGCGTCAACTCGGGCTCGCTGGAGAAGCATCTGCTGGAGAAATACGGCGGTGTTACACCGGAAGGCATGGTGGAAAGTGCGCTTGGGCATGCAAGCATGCTGGAGGAATGCGGCTTCGACAGTATTGCATTTTCATTGAAAGCTTCCAATGTACCAATGACGATAGAAGCCTACAGGCTGATGTCAAAGAAGTCCGAATACCCGCTGCATATCGGCGTGACGGAGGCAGGCACACTGTTTGCCGGTACGGTCAAGTCTGCAGCAGGACTTGGTTGCCTTCTGGCGGAAGGGATTGGAGACACGCTCAGGATATCACTCACAGGGGACCCGGTTGAAGAAGTGAAGGTTGGCATCGAATTGCTGAAAGCATTGGGCCTGCGCAAGAGCGGGGTGGAATTCATTTCATGTCCCACTTGCGGCCGATGCAGGATTGATCTAATAAAAGTCGCAAATGAAGTAGAGCAAAGGCTGGCAGGCAATAAAAAGAATATCCGCGTCGCAGTGATGGGCTGTGCAGTCAACGGCCCCGGAGAAGCCCGTGAAGCGGATATTGGAATTGCCGGCGGCGATGGGGAAGCGTTACTGTTTAAAAAGGGCGAGATCATCAGAAAAATTCCGCAGGACAGGATAGCGGATGAATTGCTTGCAGAAATAGAGAAATTATAACGAACATACAAATATTTTTCTTTGTACCGAAGCGTTATAATTCAAAAATAGTACAGCAGCGAAAATGATATTTTAAAGGGGAAGTTACAAATGTCGGAGCCTGCAATAAACAAAAGTTTTATTGAGATGTTTCCTGAAATTAATCTTGGAGAAGATGTCCTGAAATTTTTCAAGGATGTCAGAATTACAAGTCTGGGCGTTCTGAAAAAATCCGGAAAACTCGTCGTAAAGGCCGTTGCCGCCCTGCTCATCCCAGCCTCGCTCGTGGCCCGGGTTGAACTGGCGTTAGGTTCTTCCTTCTCAATGCCGGTTGAAATAAAGCTCAAATTTGATATGGATCAATCTACTTTTGGAGAATTGCTCCCCGATTATTGGGACAGTGTCATTTACACTGTCAACTCAAGCGTGGCGTTGAGCCGTGGGATTCTAAACGATTGCGAATGGGAACTCGACAAAAACAACCTGAATATAAAGCTTGCCACAAGCGGCAGCAGCATACTGAAGGCGCAGTGCGTCGACAGGCTGATGGAGGACATGCTGAATGAAAGGTTCGGACAAAAACTTGCGGTGAAATTTATAGATTGCGAATTGGACCAGGATTCCCGTGACAAGTATATGGAATTCAAAGAAAACGAAGAGTCCAGGGTTCAAAGTATTGCGCTTGCCGAAGAGAAGGCGGCAGGTACCGGAAAGAAGAAGCGGCGAAAAAAGGAAACTGATGATAGTGATTCCCAGGTGGTTGAAATTATTCTTGGAAAGAATTTCAACGACACTCTTATGGGGATGAGCGAGGTTACAC
>JAEWQC010000257.1 GCA_023399355.1 Bacillota bacterium
TTGAACCATAGCCCATCAGGAACAATACAGCCAGCAGAAGGGTCACCGCAGCAATAAAAGAATCCGACAGAATAATCAATGTTTTACGGTTATATCGGTCCGCCCAGACACCTGCAAATGGTGAAAGGAAAAATGTCGGCACAAAACCGCAAATGATCGATATTGTCATCATAATGCCTGATTTGGTGTTGAGTGTGATATACCACATAATTGCATATTGGACCAAAGATGACCCGAATAGTGAAAGTGTCTGACCCGATATGAACAAGAAGATGTCTTTTTTCCATCTGTTTTCCATCTATTAAAGTACTCCATTCATGCAATTGTTTTTTCAATTATAATTCACAATATTGTATCATTATATAAAAAATCTGTATCGGTAATAGTCATTTCTAAAAAATATGTTATTGCCATGCCTTCCCTGAAACTTATTTTTCAGCTGCTTCTGCTCTTTTGCAGCTTCCAGCAGGATAGGACAATCATGAGTACCATGATGAGCTGTACGGATGAAACCTGTGAATCAAATAAAATATACGAGCACACGAGGGGGTAGACCATTGAAAATCCTGTCTGCAGCGGCGTGATCAAAATAACATCTCCAATCCTGTATGCAGCCTGTTTGGCTGCGACAGAGAGAACACCGGCAAGGAAGTAGATATAGAGCAGAGGGTTATTTATAATCCCTTGAATGGAATCACCGGATTCTTTCACAAGAATATTCATGAAAACAATGGTCAGTCCTCCAAGAAAGCCGGAAAATACGGAAAGTAATACTGTTTTCTGCTTTTTATCCGTTAATCTTGTAAAAACCGGCACAAGCAGTGCAAAGGGGACGAGAAGCAGCCAGTAAAGAATTCCGCCGTTTATTGCCGCCGGCTTCCCTCCGCTTTGAAAACGGCTCATAATGATGATACAGCTCACAATCACTGCTGAATAAATAACATCTGTGCCCTGCAGCTTCTCCTTCAAAAAAAATCCGGAGAGAAAAACAATCAATACGACATTCCAGCCGGTTATGGCAGATATCATCTGCGGTGACAGGTTTCTGGACGCAGTTCCCACAAAAAACGTTGAAATCGCATACGAAAGCAATATCCCTGTCAGCCATAGCAGGAAGGAACGGACAAAACGCAGGTTGAGCCTCTCCTTCCATGACATCCAAACCAAACCTTTCTTTTGTAAAATGACACCCGCTGAAAATATGGATGTACCGAATAACGCCGTTAAAATGCTTTCTATCATAAATTTTATCTTCTCCCTGCAATAGTTTTATTGTCTCTTATATAATACTATACTATGTATAGTATTATATGTAAAGTATTATTATTGAGCCGTTTGCTCGGTTACCCTTTGAATTTCCGGCATGTGTGGTACCCTCTCTTCAGATTCACCTTCGCGTGCGGATTTACTCTGCAAATAACCATAGGAAAAAGCACCGTATTCGGTGAATACAGTGCTTTTTTGTGTGCTTTTACATATATACTTTTTATTTACGTACTTTTACAGCCAATGGCTATAAGACATGATCCAAAAGAGTTAATTGATCGATTTGACAAAACTCCTTCTTCTCTTGTGCTGCCTGGAATCATAATGTTTCCAGAATGCCTGCACCTTTACGTTATCCTCCAGTTCGCCGCCGCTCTCCACCTTTGCAATTCCGTTACGGATGCACGCCTTGTTCACTTCGGTCATCAGTATTGCATTGATTCCCTTGTTCTGGAGATCGGGCCTTACGGCAACCAGATAAAGATCAAGACTGTCGTTCTTTTTAATGGCCCTCAGAATATGGAGGAAGCCAAATGGAAACAATCTCCCTTTTGCCTTCCGGAATGCCTTGGAGAGCGATGGCATGGCAATGCCGAATGCTGCGATCCTGTTGTTTTCATCCAGTACGATTTTGATATACTCGGTACTGATGTAGGTAAAATATTGTTTGATATACATGTCGACCTGTTTATCCGTCAAAGGTACAGCGCCTTCCAGATCCTTGTACGCTTCATTCAGCAGTTCAAAAAGTTCTTTCCCGTAAGGCAGCAGATCCTTTGCCTTTTTGGTCTCCACGATTCTGAGCTTCGACCGTTTGAGGACAACTTCCCCGATTCTGTCAACTTTATCCGGTATCTCCTGAGGAACCTTCAGTTCATATTCCACCCAGTCGGTATCCTTTGTGTAACCGAGTTTTTCAAAATGCTTTGCATAATATTCGAAATTGTAAAGGGTCGAGATCGTACTGAGTTCTTCGAAGCCTTCAATGAGAGTGCCTTCCCTGTCCATCCCGCAGAAACTCAGAGGACCGCATACTGTCTCCATTTCCTTGCTTTTTGCCCATGCCTCCACCGTCTCAAGCAACATCCAGGAGACCTCTTCGTCATCTATGAAATCGATCCAGCCGAATTTGGCCGTTTTCTTATTCCAGATTTCATTGTACCTGTTGTTGATAATACCTGCGACCCGCCCTACGATCATATTTCCGCGGTAAACCAGCCAATATTTCGCTTCACAGAAATCAAAGGCAGGATTCCGGTCCCATCTGAGGGTGTTCATTTCTTCAGTGCGTAAAGGCGGCACCCAGAATTGATTCCCGGAATACAGCCTGTACTGGAAATCCACGAATTTCCCGAGTTCTGCCACCGTTTTCACTTCCACAATCTTAAGCATAGGAACATCCTTCCTGCATCAGGTGCAAGTAAAAAATCTGCCTGTTGTAAAAATCATCCCTCGTTAACCTGATTTCTTTACAACTAAATGCATTCTATAAATACTATATTATACCTGTCTGTCTTTTTCAACCTTTTCCAGTTCTCATTGCGCCAGACAGAAGAGAAGCTGCCTCAAAATTGATTGAGACAGCTCTCGCAAGCACTGACAGGAAGGTTTTCCTATCTGGACAGGCGGTTTACAATTCACCGCCGTTTTAACAAATCAGGATCTTCTCTCTATTTTCCAAAATACTCCGAATTCTTGTACCACTCTGTAGAAAGCTTGATCTTTTCATCTCCGCCGTTCTTTCTCCAGTTTGCTACATAGGCATCCCAAGCCGAGTCAATATCAATTTCCCCGACAATCGCCTTGTCTGTAAATTCCTGCACTGATTTTACAAAGTCGTATTTCGACAATTCATTAAACACCGGGCAGTACAAGCTGAGATTATTATAGGAACCGCATTCGTTGGACAATGCCAGGTCCTGCATACCCTGCCCGCCATAATTCTGTTTGAGAATACTAAAAATCGGTTCCTGGTCCACAATGGGAAGCTGAACGCCAAGGGTCAACTGACGCCAACCGATATTTTTGCCTTTCCTGTCGTCCAACAGTGTGACTACGCCATCCTTGACAGTATAATCCTTTCCTTCCAGTCCGGCGAATGTGAATGTCCCGCCAGCCTCAGAACATGCCCAATCCCATAATTTCAATACGGCATCCACATTCTTGCAGGAAGTCGTAATGGCCATCATGTGACGGTCAGGAGAAGAATATACATAAGAAGCCGGACTCCCGTCCTTATGAACCGGGGGCTTCATGGCAGTATAGTCCGACCTGTTGTAGCCCTTGCTTTGATATTCCGTCAGACCCCAGAACCAAAGGAAACCGCCGTACTTGTTTGATGTCGCCTTGTCCCAAAGAGTAGAAGGGTCATCTACGATAAAGTTGGGGTCGAGAATGCCTTCGCTGTACATTTTATGCGTGAATTTAAGCCATTCCTTGTATTCAGGAAGGATATAATTAGGCAGGAGTTCTCCGTTGACAAACTTGTCTTTTGCAGCGCCAAAGGAATCCAGGAATGTGAAGTTGGTAAAGTGAGTCCCCGATGACGTCGAGGTTAACCCTATGGTATCCTTTTTCCCATCTCCGTCCGGATCATCCGTTACAAAACGCTTCAACATACCATACCAGTCATCTATTGTAACTATCTTTGCCGGATCAACTTTCAAGGCATCCATCCAGTTCTTCCTTACGAAAGTCATATACGGAGTGGAATCAAAGCGCTGGAAGGGCACAGCATAAACAGATCCGTTGTATTTCGCGACATCCCATGCTTCCTGCTTGATGTTTTTGGAAAGGTTCGAATAATTCTTGATGTTCTCGTCGAGGTTGACAAGCATTCCTTCTTCCGCAAATCTGGCCAGATCGGCGCGTTGGGTGTTACCCATCAGCATAACGGCATCCGGCAGGGAATTCGATGCCATAACCGTATACAGTTTCTGCGTATAGCTGGCAGAGGTATCATTTATCAAATCAAGATCAACATTCGTATGTTCTTCCACATACTTGATGTAATCATTGTCGTTGACATCCGTTCCTTCCGTGTCAACATTGATATTTGTGAGAATGGAAATCTTGGGCCGTTCTGTGCCTGTGGCCGTCGTACCCGCTACATCCTGTGTACTTGCAGAAGACTGTACATTGGAACTGCCGGCTGCATTTGTCGAAGCAGGTTCACCCGCATTTCCGCATGCTGCCAGTGAAGCAGCTGTTATAACGGATAGAATCAGTGCTGAAATCCTTACCATGAATTTGTTCGTTCTCATCATATCCCCCTTTTCACATACCATTTATGTCGGCATCCACTTAGGTGCCGGTAATACCACACTTTTTTCCAACCTCCTTTTCTCTAAATCATCTATCCCTTCACACCGCCGATCATGATCCCTTTTACGAAATGCTTCTGCACAATCGGATAAAGCAGCAGGATCGGAATGCAGGAAACTAAGATAGCCGTTGTCTGGATGGACAACGCAGTAACGAAATTTTCCGAAGGCTCCACCATATTTTGGACAGACGAACGCATGATCAACTCAATCATGTAAACCTGCAAGGGTTTGAGCATATCCGAATTGATATAGATAACCCCGTCCATCAATTCATTCCAGTGACGTACGGCAATAAACAACAGGATTGTCAGCAATGCAGGCTTGGAGAGCGGAACGGCAAGTTTCCTGAAAACCGTAAAGTCGTTTGCCCCGTCCAGCTTCGCCGACTCTTCGATGGAATCGGGTATCGCCGCAAAGAAACTGATCAGCAGCATAATATTCCAGGGATTAAACACCATGGGCAATATCAGGGCCCATATGGTGTCAGTCAGCCTCAGTTCCTGTACAACAAGAAAGTTTGGAATGATTCCTCCATTGAACAGGATTGTAAAAATGACAAGCGAAATGCACACTTTTCTGGCCTGGAATTGTTTCCTCGACAGAACATATGCCATCATGGCTTGCACGGTCAAACCAAGCGCCGTACCCAACACTGTTCTGGTCACTGTTATCAGGAGGCCCTGGTAAAACTTCTGTTCCATCAGTACAATTTTGTAGGATTGAAGGGAAAATCCATTCGGCAGCAATCTCACATCACCTGTTTTCAGGAGTGTAGGATCGCTCAGGGAACTGATTAGTACATACCAGAATGGTAAAAGACACAGGATCGAAAAAGACAAAACTACTGTAACAATTATAAAATAGGAAAATGTTATTTTTTTCTGTTTCATGAAATGGTATCCTCTCACCACAAACTTTTATCAAAGAGCTTTTTGCAAGCCGTATTTGCAAGCATAATCATAATCAGGCCTATAAATGACTGAAACAAGCCGATCGCCGCAGTCATGGAGAACTGGGCATTTCCTATGCCAATCCGGTAGACATAGGTGCTGATGACATCTCCGACCGTATACAAGATCGGCTTGCATAACACGTAGATCTGTTCGAATCCGACATCCATAATTGATCCGATCTGTAACAGCAACAGCACGACAATGGTATCTGATATGCCGGGAATTGAAATGTGAAATACGGCTTGTAATCCGCTTGCTCCGTCAATCCTTGCCGCTTCATATATTTCCTGATCAATGGTCGTCAATGCGGAAAGATACATGATTGTACTCCACCCCGCATTTTTCCAAATATCCAGTGCAACAACAATGCCTTTGAAATACTCCGCCTTCTGCATAAAAGGTACCGCTTTCAGGCCGAACAATTCCAATACCTGGTTTGCAATTCCTGTTGTGCTCAAAAACTGCATGGCAATTCCTCCAAACACCACCCATGAAACAAAGTAGGGCAGGTAAACTGTCGTCTGTACGAAGCTTTTAAGCCTTTTACCCCGCAGTTCGTTGATCATCAAGGCAATCACAATGGGAAAAGGGAAGAAGAAAATCAATCTTAAAAGGTTGATTACCAGCGTATTGCTTACAATAGAATAAAAATCCGGATTTTGCGTAAAAATGAACCGGAAATTCTCAAGACCTGCCCAGTCGCTCCCCCAAATTCCTTTTCTAAAGGAGAATTCTTTAAAAGCAATAATCAGTCCACCCATGGGCAGATAGCGGAATAAAGTCATAAACAATATACCCGGCAGAACCATCAGGTACAAATATTTATCCTTTATCAATCCTTTCGTGAATCTTTCAAGAGAGCTTGCCGTATTTGCGGATACCATCTGTACAATAACCTCCCGGTAGTTTTGTTTCTGATTGTATTCTTTCGGAGTTTTGCAAGTTAACCGATGCAATTCATATCTGTATCATAGGAAATGCCGGCAGGCAAATCAAGAAACAATCCATTCACAGCGGTACATCCCTTTCTTTCCTTGCTTCTTTCCTTCCGTGCTTTTTTTTATTTTATGTACACTTCTTTAGAATGTATTGTTCCGGTCCCGTCAAACATTTATAATGATTTTGCGACCAATACAAAACAAAGGAGTTTTCCCATGAAACCGATTAAACCGTTTTCTTCTTTCAAATACGTATTGATCCTTTCGATTGCAATGGTGCTTGTCACCTTCTCAGTCGGCATCTCATACTATATGACCGTAAAGAATATGGAATCCAATCAGGAAGCGGCAAACCTCAGATCCATCCTTCAAATGAAAAATATTGTAGATGAGCGTTTGAATAAGATCAGTTATATTGTGAACAATTTGGGAACCTACTATCAGACTTCCTACATCCTTAATATGGCCTTCCACCTGAAAAACACGAGTCCTTCCGACATTATGACTGCAAAGGAATATATGGAATATATTGATTCTCTTCAGTTTTCCAACGATCTGGTAGCGGAGATATCCATCTACTCGAATTACTCTGATCGTGTCTTCACCTCAGAGGGAATTATGGACTTCAGCCATTGGTACGGTAATTCCTTCCTCAACTCCGGCATTCAAAAGGAAACATGGATGGGGAGTATCAACTGCCCCGTCCCACAGAAACTACAGACGGAGCGAACTTTTTACGACAATGGGATCCCGGTTTCCGTAATCCCTTACATACAAAGGCTTCCGCTGGGCAGCAAAAAAAAGACCGACGGATACATTTGCCTGCTGCTGAAAAAGAAAAGCCTTCTTGACTGGACCTCCGAAGCGCAGAATTACGAGTGTTTTAATATTATTGATACAAATCACAATGTGATCGCATCCATGGGCAGTCCTCTCAATGAAACAGATTTTAAATTCATTCCTTCCGGCATACAGCAGGGATATCTTGTCCGCGATATGGAAAGCAACAAGCAAATTATTACGTATGCACACTCGACCAATGATTTGACCTATATTACCGTATCCTCCTACAAAATAGTTATGAAAAATGTAAAGTATTTCAAGAATCTTTTTGTCGCCATGGCATCGGTTAGTGTAATTTTCTGCATCCTTTCCTTTATAATGCTGATTTACAAGATCCAGAGGCCTTACAAGCGTCTGATTTCGGACAATGTCCAGCTGGTTTCGCAGATCCAGCAGCAGGAAAAGGAATTGAAAACGGCAATATTGAATCGGCTTATCTCCGGCAATACAGGCAATTTTGAAGAAACGGTCGCAACCTTGAATTCGTTGCACGTAGAGACAGGCGGCAAGTATTACTGTGTTGTCAAGTTGCTCATAGAAGACGAACATGTCAGCGACTATTATGTCTATCGCAAGGCAGCCGATTATCTGGCGGCTAAGGCTCAGATCCGAAATCTCGCAGATCCTGACAAGCAATACCTTCTTGATACGGATCTGGATTCTCTCACCTTTGTTTTTGAGGCAGCCAAGGAGGAAACGGAGGATTGCCGAAGAAGGATTTCCAGTTTGATCTGCATTATTCAAAATCACCTGAAGGAATATGGCATTGCTATTTTTGCAGGCGGTGGAAATTTTTGCAGCGATATCACCAATATCCATGCCAGTTATCTGGAGGCTTCTTTTGCATTGAAGAACGCAACCCCCAAGGAAGCAGCAGATGTTTTATGGTATGACAAACAGGATATAGTGCCAATATTCTTCTATCCTCCTGAAATGGAGCAAAGAATCCTGTTGAACGTACGGTGTCATGACAGTGACGCGGTCGAAGAAATTCTGGACAGTCTCTTCGCGGAAAACTTCAGAAAGCTGAAAATTTCAGACAGCGCTGCCGAGATGTTTCTTTTAAAACTACTTTCCACACTGCTGTTGTCCTTTAATGAAAATTCTTGTCAGAAAGACGATCTGCATCAGGAAATCCTGGCTTTCACTTTTATCCTTCAAACAAGGCAGCAACCGTACCAGACTTCTTTTGCAGCGATACGAAAATTCTTTCTGGACATTTGCCGTCTGGCAAAGGAAACCCTGTCTGCAAAGGTACAGGAACTGCAAAACTACATCCTGAAATTCGTCAATGATCATTGCTACGATCCGCAGATGTCGTTAACCTATGTCGGGAATGCATTCCATCTTTCGGAATGCCATCTTTCCGTCACCTTCAAAGAACAAAACAACGTAAATTTCATTACGTATGTGGAAAACAGGCGTTTGGAGAAAGCGTGCGAATTATTGGCAAACCACCGGAAGACGATTGACGAAATCGCCTATGAAACCGGCTATACCAGTTCCCATTCTTTCCGGAGAGCATTCAAGAGAAAATACGGCGTAAGTCCGGCAAATTATCAAACAAAGGAGAATTCAGATCTATGAATAGGAAAATGACAAGCACCGACTATTTGCTTTATGTCCAGGCATCGGGTCATGGTAACCCTTTCGTGAAACAATCCTTAAAAACCTTCCATGCCGCTTATTATGAAGTGGCGAAACTGGAGCTTAAAAGGAGGGGACTCTGCAGTGAAGAATTCAGTTATGACCACCTGGAGCTCACCCTGGACAGGATTAAAAACCGGCAGGATATGGCGGAGTTCGGCATACCCGCCCTGGTACGCATCCTGAAGGAATACCGGGAGTTGCTGCCTCCCGTAGTGATTGCGGATATCGAAGAAACTTTAATTGGATTCCGTTACTGGCTGGATGAACCTGGAGAAATCAATGCCTGTTACTTTTCGGAAAACCATCAGCCCCTGTACCACAGTGCCGAATACCTGACCGGCAGCATGTTTCCCGACGATGTTTTCCCTTCGAACGGCAAAACCGGCTTATGGCACAGGCAGCACGGATACGAACACCTGTCCCGTTGGATGGACTGGCGTATCAGGTTTGGCTTCAGTGAATGGTGTACCAACTATTATTGCGAGGATATGATTGCACTTCTCGGTATTTTCTATTACAGTGACGACAGCGAATTTGTCGCAAAAGCACAAAGTGTCCTTCACATCCTTCTTACGGAAATGGCTCTCAATACCTTCCAGGGCCACTTTACCGGAACACACGGCAGAATCTATACCGAATACCTCGTCGAACCGGCTTTTGACTCCATCGCCCCCATTTGCCGCCTCTTCTGGAATGAAGGTTCCATCGACGGTCATCTGGCGGACTGTGCTGTCATGGTGGCTGCTTATGACTTCCACTGTCCCGAGGATATTGTAAAAATTGCCGAAGATGAACCCGCCGTCATGATCAATAGGGAACGAATGGGCCTGAATACGAATGAAGCCAAATTCTTCGGGGTGGATCCCTCGGATTTTAATAACATCATGTTTTTCTGGGGTAATCAAACCTTTGACGCCCGATGCGTCATAGAAAACTCTCTCCGGGTCATAACGCCGACCAATTGGATGAATGAACGTTTTAACGCCTATTATGAAAAGTACCTGCTGCATGAAAAAGCAGGGATTCCTTACGACAATGATCCGGACTTTACGGCATTGACGCAAGCCGATCTTTATATGTACCGTACACCGGATTATGCCATCAGCTGCGTCCAGGATTTCCGCAAAGGGAAACAGGGGTATCAGCAGCATCCCTGGGGGGCGTCACTGGGCGGTCGTGCCACTATTTTCACAACTCATCCCGGTTCTATGGATTACATCGACCGTCCCAGCCTGATTGCCGGCAGTTGGATCCTGCCAAGAGCGGTCCAGCATGAGAATGTCGTTCTCTGCATATACAGGATTCCTGCAGATTATATCAGAATGCTGGAGACTCATGCTTATTTCCCTCAACATGAGTTCGACGAAGTCATCATGAGAAAAGGCTGGGTATTCGGGCGGAAAAACAATGCCTATGCCGCGCTTTATTCCCTCATGCCCGCTCATTGGAAAGCCCCCGATGCTTCGCTCTACCAGACGGTATATCTGGATGAGTGGGAAAAATATTATAAACGTGCCAAGCCCTATTTCTATCACGCAAACGGGCACGCCAACGTATGGATCACCGAAATGGGCAGCAAGGCGCAGAGCGGTTCCTTCGAGAATTTCATGTCCGGATTTGAGGCAGTAACTATTGAGGGGGACACCTTCCACCTATCCTATCCTTCTCCCTCGCAGGGAAAGATGTCTTTTGGATGGGATGAACCCCTGGTTGTAGACGGAGAGAGGATTGTAATTAAAAATTATAACCGGTATGACAACCCCTACATAAAACAGCCATTCTTCAGCCAATTGAAGTGAACTCCTCCTTCCTCCGGTACAAGAGTTACAGTCAACTTCCCCCGGAATTCGTCATACAAGCCGTCTCTGCAGAAAACATAAGAAAAGCACAGCCCTGAAGGGATTTGGCCTTCAGGGCTGTGCTTTTCGGTTGCATAGCTTGCTGTTACCCCCGGTGCAGAACAGCTTTCAAAGCAAAGTTTTTGTTTCCTGTTGTGACTGGCAGTTTTAAGGCATCCCACAACCCCATATGTCTTGACAATTGCCCGATATCATTGTAAATTTATATCAAACCGGCGGCAAAAGTTCGTTCCGGAATGGCGCCGGCTGATTCGTAAAATGGTAGAACGGGTAAGATAGTGAATGCACCAAAAGAATGCAGGAAAGATAAGTGCAGAATGATTTTTGCATTATCTTTGGAAAAATGGCAGAAAGGAAGATCTATATGATTATTGTAATGAAACCCGGCACACAGGAGGCAGAAATACGTGAGGTGTCAAAGGTGCTGGAAACACTTGGACTTGGCGTCCATATCTCCAAGGGTACCGAACGGACAATTCTTGGTGTCATCGGAGACAAAAGGCTGCTGAGCGATATACCGCTGGAGCTTATGCCCGGCGTCGACAAACTTGTTCCGATTATGGAGAGCTACAAACTTGCCGGAAAGACGTTCAGACCCGAGCCAAGCATAATTGATATAAAAGGCGTAAAGATAGGCGGCAAGGAGCTGATTATGATGGCTGGCCCCTGTGCTGTCGAGAGTCGTGACCAGATTATGACTGCAGCCCAGTCTGTAAAAAAATCAGGTGCAAAGTTTTTAAGAGGCGGCGCTTTCAAGCCGAGAACTTCCCCATACTCTTTCCAGGGTCTTGAGGAAGAAGGCCTGAAACTGCTGAAGGAAGCCAGTGACGCCACCGGGCTGCTGACGATCACCGAGGTGATTAGTGAACGCTCGGTTGAGATGGCTGATAGATATGTGGACATGTTCCAGATTGGTGCACGCAATTCTCAGAACTTCCATCTTCTAAGAGAAGTCGGACGTTCCAGGAAACCGGTACTCTTCAAAAGGGGCTCAGCCACTACAATAGATGAGTGGCTGAATGCCGCTGAGTATATCATGAGCGAAGGCAATTACAATGTCGTTCTTTGCGAGCGAGGCATCAGAACTTTTGAAACCGCAACCCGGAATACGCTTGATCTTAGTGCGATACCGGTGGTCAAAGGTATCAGCCATCTGCCGATCATTGTTGACCCGAGCCATGCAGCAGGCAAAACACAGTATATCCTGCCGCTTTCAAGAGCAGCTGTTGCCGCCGGAGCCGACGGTCTGATCATCGAGGTTCACCCCAACCCGAGATCCGCACTTTCTGATGCAGCACAGCAGCTATCTCCGGATGCTTTTGATAATTTATGTAAAGATATTGGAAGGATTGCCGAAATAGTAGGCAGAGAATTTAATAAATGAATTTTTCACGGATAGCAATAATTGGTTTGGGGCTAATAGGCGGTTCACTTGCAAAGGCATTGCATGCGAAGCTTGGCTATCAAGGAATCGTAGCTGTCGATGCGGATGAAAGGGCACTTGAATCTGCCTTGGAAGAGGGGATTATTGAAAAGGGATTTATTTCACTTGACAGCAGTATCTACGCCTCTGATATCATTTTCATCTGCACCCCTGTTAAGCAGACAATGCGCTATATAAGTGAACTTGCGCCACGACTTGGGAAGACCTGCATTGTAACAGATGTCTGCAGCACAAAAGGTGAGATAACCCAATATGTGGAGGAATTGCCGGACCCGCCCGTATTTATCGGCGGACATCCGATGGCAGGTACTGAAAAATCAGGATATGCCAGCAGTTTCGCCCATTTGTTTGAGAACGCTTATTATGTTTTGACTCCCTGCTCCTCCACAACAAAGGAGGCCGTGGATACTTTAAATACTATCATTGAAGGAATAGGTGCCATTCCTGTCTTCATGCAGGCAGAAGAACATGACAGGGCAACAGGCAGTATCAGCCATCTTCCGCATGTTATCGCCTCCGCACTGGTCAATCTGGTAAAGGAGCTTGACAGCGGCAGTGGTAAAATGCAGACACTCGCGGCAGGAGGCTTCAGAGATATAACCAGGATCGCATCTTCGAGCCCGTTAATGTGGGAAAATATCGTAGCCAGCAACCAGAAGCAAATCCTGGAGCTGTTGAACCTTTTCGAAGCAAGTCTGAAAAAAATTGGCAGGAGTATTGAAGCAGGCGATTCCGGAGCAGTATACCGTTTTTTTGATGAAGCCAGGCAATTCAGGGATTCCATATCGACTCAGGCAACAGGTCTGATACAGCCGATCAACAGATTGATTGTCGATGTCCAGGACAAACCCGGAATTATTGGAGAAATAGCAACAATTTTAGGCAATAGCAATATTAATATAAAAAACATAAATGTAACAAACAGCAGGGAGTTTGAACAGGGTTGCCTGATTATCTCTCTGCCCGATACAGCCAGTGTAAATATTGCCTTTGACTTGCTCGTAGATACAGGTTATAAAGTATATAAAACCAAGTAACTTTGTACATTACGACAGTAAAATATACTTTTTTTTTGGAGGTAAAAAAGTGTTAATAGAAAGCAGAGATGCACTTAGGGGAGAAATAACCGTTCCCGGTGATAAATCCATATCACACAGGGCTATCGTAGCAGGGACTCTGGCCAGTGGAACTACTGAAATAGACAATTTTCTGCTGAATGAGGACTGCATCAGTACAATCGAGTGCTTCAGAAAAATGCAGGTAGGGATCGAAATCCTGCAGGATAACAAGGTACGAGTTCAGGGTAAAGGATTATACGGACTCAGATCTCCCACGTTACCTCTCAATGCAGGAAGATCAGGAACTGCTGTCAGGCTGCTGTTGGGCGTACTTTGCGGGCAGCCATTCAATTCGACGATCATCCGGGACGAATCCGCTATGAAAAAACCGGTCGGGAAGTCGGTAAACCTCCTGAAACAAATGGGAGCAAACATCTCCGGCAAAGAAGATGGGGCTCTGTGTCCCCTGCTTTTATCACCGGCGAAAATAAAGGGCGGTAGTTTTGACCTGTCCATACTTGATACCAATATTAAATCACCTCTTTTATTAGCCGGCCTTTACGCAGAGAATGAGACTGTAGTGAGAGAAGCCATCAAATCAAGGGATCATACGGAGTTAATGTTGAATTATTTCGGGGCCAATATAAAAACAGACGGCCTGGAAGTGAAGAGCCATGCAGTAGAGAATCTATATGCACAGCATGTTTCCATCCCTGGTGACATATCAATGGCGGCCTATTTTATCACTGCGGCGCTGCTCGTAAAAAAATCCGATATCCTCATAAGAAATGTAGGCATTAATCCGACAAGAACAGGCATACTTAACGTCTATAAATCCATGGGCGCAAAAATCGAGCTGCTTAATGAACGTCTCGAAAGCAATGAAAAAGTAGCCGATATACATGTTCTATCCACACCACTTACCTGCACAAAGATTGACAAGTCTCTCATCCCAAGCTTAATCGATGAACTCCCTGTCATTACGGTTGCTGCCGCATTTGCAAAGGGAACTACTGAAATAACCGGACTTGCAGGCTTTAAGATCAAGGAATCGGGCAAGATGAAAGCCTTGGCCTTCGAACTTCTTAAAATGGGTGCGAAAATATCCGAAAACGAAGACGGTTTTGTGATTGAAGGAAGAGAATCACTCAGAGGCACCATCGTAGAAAGCAACAACAACCACTCGCTGGCAATGGCTCTTTCCGTTGCAGGGCTGGTTGCGGAGGGCGAAACGATGATCCGGAAATCACAGGCCGTAGACATCGTATACCCGACCTTTTTCCAGACACTGAACAAGCTGTAGAAACTAACGGCTGAGGCGGGTACTGTAACAACTGTACCCGCTTTTTTCATACTTCTCATTCTACCTTTCAATTAAAGCAATGCATTGGCTTGTGGGGAACATCTTTTGCCTTGTTACAAAAATAAAACCCGGCTGATTAGTCGGGCTTTTCTTCGTATTTTTCCTTGATCCGGTATCCCAGTACCATAAGGCTGTCGCTGAGATGAACGTTTTCAATTACCGTCTTGTGAGGCAGTTTAAGATCCATCGGGGAGAAATTCCACAGGCCCTTCACTCCGAGGCAGGCCATTCGCTCCGCTACCTCCGGCGTATGCTCATAAGGAATCGTCAGCATTGCGATATCTACCTTGTTCTTTTTTACGAATGCATCGATCTTGTCCATATGCATAATTTCGATCTGATTGACCTTTTTCCCTACGAGTTCAGGATTGACATCAAAAACGCCCACAATGTCAAATCCTCTTCTGCTGAAATTTCCGTAATGGGCCAGCGCCTGTCCCATGTTGCCCGCACCAATGATAATTGTCTTAAAATTGTTGCTTACACCGAGAATGTTACCGATTTCCTTGTACAGGGATTCGACATTATAGCCGTAGCCCTGCTGTCCAAAGCCACCGAAACAGTTCAGATCCTGCCTGATCTGTGAAGCGGTGATACCCATCCTTGTACTTAATTCCTTGGATGATATCCTTGTGATATCCATTTGAAGTAAATCCGCCAAGTATCTGTAGTATCTGGGAAGACGTCTTATAACAGCAATAGATACCTTCTTCTTTGAAGCCATTGTTGCCTCCCTTAGAATTATCAAAAGATATTGCAAAAACATGTTATATCCTATAAGAAATTATACTTCTTTGATATTTTTTTGTCAATATTGCCCGATGCATGCTTTTTTGTTAGAATAGTCCCTGTGTAAGTATATAAACTGCAGAAATTATTCGAAGCTAATACATTTGATTTCTGTAAAAAAGCAAAAATGTAGTATAAGTGAAAAAAGCTTTTTAATAAATTCTTTTTTCATTTTATATATTCTATGGGAAAATACGGTGCCATCATGATTATTTTAACATGCAGTGACCTGTGCCTGTCTTTCGGCACAGACATGATTCTGAATAAAGTCAATTTTAATATACAACACGGCGAAAAAGCCGGGCTTGTCGGAGTAAACGGCGCCGGCAAATCGACGCTTTTTAAAATCATTACCGGAAACCTGCAGCAGGATTCCGGCGAGGTCTTTATTTCCAAAGGCTTGCGGCTTGGATATCTGGATCAGAACTCAGGCCTGGAATCCGGCAACACCATATGGGCTGAGATGCTGACCACCTATTCCGCCCTGACTTCAATGGAAGCCAGGTTGAAACTGCTTGAGAGAAACATCAGCCAAGAAAAGGATGAGACACGCATCCAATCGATGGGTCGGGAGTATGACACTCTTCTTGAACGATTTTCACGCGAGGGTGGATATGAATACAACAGCAGGATCCGTGGCGTTCTTCGCGGACTCGGTTTTGGGGACACTCAGTTTGAACTGCTGATACAGGCATTAAGCGGGGGCCAAAAGACAAGACTGGCCCTTGCAAAGTTATTGCTTGAAGAACCCGATCTGCTTCTCCTGGATGAACCCACAAATCATCTTGATATTGAAGCGATCGAATGGCTGGAGGATTTTTTAAAGAACTATAAAAAAGCCGTTCTTATCATCTCGCATGACAGGTATTTTCTGGATGCCGTTACTGTAAAAACGATCGAACTGGAAAACTACGAATGCACTACCTATGGCGGCAGCTACTCCACCTATGCGCAAAAAAAGGCCGTTGCCCGGGAAATCCAGCAAAAGCATTTCGAGCAGCAGCAAAAGGAAATCGCCCGCATGGAGGCATTCATCGAGCAGCAAAGGCGTTGGAACAGAGAGAAGAATATCGTTGCGGCAGAAAGCAGACAAAAGGCCATCGACAGGATTGATAAGCTGCATGCTCCGAAAAAATTGCCAGACAGCATTAAAATCAAATTCCACAGCAGTATTATCAGTGGTAATGACGTTTTGTCCGTAGAGAACCTCGCTAAGAATTTCCCAGGGAAAAAGTTGTTTCAAGATATCAACTTCAATGTCAAACGAAGTGAACGGATATTCCTGCTGGGGCCAAACGGCTGCGGAAAGTCTACCCTGTTAAAGATCCTGGCAGGAAAGCTGCCCCAGACACAAGGCAATTTCGAATATGGGCACAAAATCGTTTTAGGGTATTATGACCAGGAACTTGAGGGTCTTGATGATAACAACACCGTTATTGAAGAAGTGTGGAATGAAAACGAAAAACTGACACATACACAGATACGCAATGCACTGGCTCAATTTCTGTTCACCGGTGAGGATGTCTTCAAGACGATCGGCGTTCTGAGCGGCGGTGAGAAAAGCCGGGTTGCACTGACGAAGCTGATGTTATCCGGCTCCAATCTGCTGCTGCTGGATGAGCCCACCAATCATCTGGATGCCAATTCAAGAGAAGGTCTTGAGGAGGCGTTGCAAGCTTTTGACGGCACTCTGATCGCCGTTTCGCATGACCGGTACTTTATAAGAAAGCTCGCCTCAAGAATCCTTGAGATGGCTGGTAACGGCCTTGAGGACTACCACGGCGAATATCAGTATTACCTTGACCATCGAAGAAAGACAGTCGAAGGGGATGCGGATGGCAATGGGCAATCTTTGTCGGCCTCCAAACAGGAACGGCTTGACAGCAAGGAAGAACGCACAAAGAGGCGCAGGCTCGAAAAGCTGATATCTTCCTGTGAGGAAGATATCGGCACGGTTGAAGCCAGACTCGCTGCCATCGCAGATGAGATGTCCAGCGAGGCAGGGCAGAGCGACCATTTGTTGCTGTCGGCATTACACAGCGAGCTGCTTGAGCTGGAAACCCGTCTGGAGAAGCTGTACGAGGATTGGACAGTTTTTTCAGGTCAACTCGAAGAAATGGGCACGGAGTAAATGAAACTCAAATTAATACTGAATGAACATACCTCAAATGTGTGTGAAGTGAACAGAACAATATGGATTGTTCATTTTGCAGTACACATTCCCGTTCCTGCCTTGGCCCGCCTACCTCAGCCCGCCTGCCGAAAGCACATTGTATTGGTGCTCGGGGTCGATGTTATTGTCATAATGTCTGCGGCAATTCAGAAAATACAGATCAAAATGGCCGTCCATGCCATTTCCTGCTATTGCATCATCATTTGGACCATACCCGTAGTCACCGCTTCTGTTGTCGACATTCTGATTAAGCGGAACACCGTCAACTCCCGCATGAGGCATCCCAGCTATCGAAACTGCATATCTTCTACCATCTGCCTCAAGGACAAGAGCTTTCCTGGCCCAGGTCCAGGCACCACCGAAAATCTGCTTCATCGTCAGAGTATCAGACGCAGTCAGTGGCTCCGTATCCGAATGGTTTGCGCCCATCGTACGCTTTACCATAAAACTTAACCCTGTAACGGGATCAACTACCCTGCCCGTCTTGCCCTGCGGGAACAAGTACTGCGCCTGTTTGAACCAGTCCAGTACTTCACCGGATCGGGAATCTGAAGACAATGGCTGAGCAATGTTGTGAACAGGGATTTTGATGCTCTGACCGGGATACAGCATTGTTGTTGCAGTCATATTATTAGTGGCTGCAAGTTCGTAATCCGGTATTCCGGCTTTTTGCGAAATGGTCCAGATGCCATCGCCCTTCACAACCGTATAGTCGTTGTACGATATAGTGTCACGACTTGTGTCTACAGGTATATCCTTATCGAAGAATGTACTCCTTGGAGAAAGAGACAGTTCCTGGGTTATGCCGGCTATGGATCTGTGTACATAGCCGCTTCCCAGCTTTGTATCAACCTTGTACCAGTCCCCTGTCTTGCCTTTGATGGTCATACTTGCTCCAGTTGCCAGATAGCCCTTGACCGGCTGGCTGAATCCAGGACCGGTAAAGACCGTCGTACCGGAAGTCGTATACGCCGGAATCGCAGAGCTGTACACGGGAAGCCTGCTGATCATCAGCTTCTGTCCGAGGTACAGCATGTCGCCCATGATCAGGTTGTTTTTCCTTACGTTCTCTATCGTTGTTGAAAACACCTGTGAAATTTTCCATAACGTATCACCCGGCAAAACAGAATAAACCAGTCTGCCGTCTCCGGGGTTGAATATCATAAGCACATTTCGTAATTTTTCAATATAGCTAACCGCGCCCAGCTTGTCCGATGCAAAAACGACCGGCACCATTAATCTGTTATTAATGATCTTCATTGCTGCGGGAGTCTGAATATACTTTCCGTTAAGGGCTGCGGTCTTTCCCTCCAGATAGAATACCAGCTCATGCCCCCCTGCAGTTATCGTTCCCGCCAGCATATCCACCTTAAAAACGAATGTTCCTCCGAGACTTTTTGCAAACTCACTGGCGGCAACATAAGCCAGACCATCCGTACCAACCGTAACTAAATTTTTTGGCATCTGCTGATTGTTTACATAAATTAAATCCGGCTGGCTGGCGGCATAGACATTGATTTGGTAATGTGTAAGGAGTAATAGGCAAATAAGCAGACCTGACAGTTTTTTCAGTCTCATAAAAACACTCCTCGGTTTACATAATGTTATTTTCATTATAGTATAGCCGGGAGTGCTCTGCATCAGGTAAATAGTTCTTTTACTGTAAGAGAATATTCATCCTCCTGCTTCTTATTTGAAGTAATCGTCAATGCCGGCTTTAATCGCATCTGCAACCTTTGCCTGATATTCATCGGTTCTCAGCTTGCTTTCCTCTGCTGCATTCGAGAGAAAGCCGCATTCTACGATGGTGGTAGGTGTTTTCAAATCAGAAAGGATGACAATAGGGTCCTTCTTTTCCTGGGGCTGGCGCTTGTTTTCAGTATCCAGATTTTCTTTAAGCGATTTCTGAATACTGTTGGCAAGTTTCAGGCTTTCCGGCGAATTCGAAGGGTAAAAGGTCTGGGCACCGTAATATTTCGTTTCCGGGAAGCTGTTTAAATGGATACTAACAACAATCTGTGCTCCGCTATTATCCATGATCTCTTTTCTTCTGGTAAGATCCTGCTTTCTTTTATCATATATATTGGTGGTACCTTCCGTATAGACAAGCTTATCTTCTTCCCTTGTCAATATGACCTTGTAGCCGCCATTTTCAAGCAGTTGTCCGACCTTCAGCGCAATTTTCAGGTTCAGATCCTTTTCCTTCAGATCGCTGTAGCCGCTTACCTTTCCAGGATCTTCACCACCATGGCCGGCATCAACAACAACTGTCTTTTGAATTTCAGTGCCGGTGGTCGAAGCCTGTGTATCAATATTCATATTCAAACTGTAGATAGCAAGAAGTAAAGCAAAGATAAGGCCTATGAGAATTACATTGGACTTTTTCATTACGATTATCATTCTTCCCCGTCCCCCTGCATCAAAAATATCCCAGGGGCATCAAGCCCCTCGATGTGATTTCATGATGAAATCACTATTTGGCCGGATTTGCCGTGCAAATGGCCTTAATCATTATAAGATATTCATAGAAGGGTTGGACATATTACAAGCAGTTTATAATGTACAAACAGTGCCTCTAAATTAACGGGTTGTGTGGGTACATCTTATGGAGAGAACATTTGTGAAAAGTTACAACATCTATCAGGTTTTGAATTTGATATCTTCCGTATTACCGCCCAGCTTTTTGATAGCAGAGATAATTTCATAAAAGGTTTCCCGGTCCAGAGACCGGCCGTTCTTATCGATATATCCCCTTAAAACCGGTATTGCGCGGCCGTCGCCATAATCACCCAGACAGCTTGCAGCAATAAGCTTTTCGGGCATATTTAGAAAAGCTTTCTTTATTTGAGTGTAAACTTTATCGGATCGGTTGTTTTTACCGATCTCAGCAATTGCCATCAGTAAATACTCCTCAGCCGTCTGTGTATGTTTTCCGGATTCAAGCGCCTCCGCAATACTGTCAAGGGCTGGAGAACCAATGTCGACAAGTGCATCCTTTACGGTCTCAAACATCAGATCAAACATATCCCCCTCAGAATCAAGCAACTCGATCAGCGGCCCTGCAGATCTCCGGATTTTCCATTTTCCAAGCACTTTTACAGCCATCAGGGGGATGAGGAAAGAGTCGTCATTTTTACTAATACCACTGTGAACAGCCAGGCCGATCAATGCATCAACCGCCTCTTCCCCGCAATCTTTAAGCTTTTGCAGATATATTTCAGGCAGGCTGTCATCACATATGACCGCACCATGATTGAACATTACCATTAAATGATCGAGGCCATCCATTGAATTCATATATTCTGTTGGCGTCTTTCCGGCAAGCTTCTCAACAGGCGTATTCAGCCACGTATTATATTCAAAATCCAGATACTTGTCGATCTCATTTTGAGTAACGGCATTCTCTTTTGGAAATTCACCGCCGACTATTTTCAAATAGGCCTCATATGCTGCTTCAACAGCCATACTGTAGCTTTCAAAAAATATTTCGGAATATCTGATCAAGTCAATTTCCTCCGGAGGCTTTTTTTGTATCGTTTTTCTTTTTAGTTGTTTTTTTTGCGGGAGTATTGGACGGATTCCATGGACTCTTGGTAAAGCCTTTTTCTGAAACAACCTTTTTCTTTTTGAATCTACCAATGATTTCAAACCCAAAGTATCCTGCGAGGTAGCCAAGCATTGCAAGCAACGGAAGCAGCAATATACCAGCCACATATCCTCCGAGGGATTCGTTGAGCCATTTGATCAAAAAATACATTGGACCCAATAAACAATTGATCAAAACGTGTCTGATCCGTTCAGTATCATGATTTTCAATGCGGACCATTGATGCAATCCCGATAATCAATGCAATGGGTGCGGTACCAATCAAGCCATACACCAAGCCCTTCAGAGGATATGGAGCCAGCTCGTTCTGCGGCTTTTTCTCCTTGACACCCAGGATCTTCATATCAGAATAAACGATTAAGAACAGGAGCAGGAATATTAAAATACTGTAAAACGGAAGATATTTCCCGAAGTTGTCCTTTGTTATACTAAGAAATACATATAAAAAGACCAGAAAAACTACCAAAGCCATCACATAGTTAAATAAAATTTTTGCACCATTTCTGATATAACTGTTTTTCATATCAATCTCCCATAATTACTGTGTTCGCCTGTCTTTCAGATAAACACTGCCTTGTATTGACTTTGCCTTCATTTTCAATTCTGCGGCAATTTCGCTGACATGTATCGGATTGAGCAATTCCCTGTGTTCATTGGTCACTACTGCGATGGACAACGTCATAACGGGATACTTTGTCATATAGCCTTTTCTGTTGGTCGTATAGATGAAACCCGCATCCCTGTCCTCCTTTGAATACAGTTCAGGAATTTTTTCAGTAAATTCCTTTATGATGATTTCGCATAGAACATCCGCATATTCCGGTGTAGTAATTACTACGTAATCATCTCCGCCGATATGCCCGATAAAATCGCCGGGCGATCCGAAAGTATGCACCGTATCGGCCAGTATGTCAGCTATCATTTTAATTGCACGGTCGCCGCGTGCAAAGCCATAAACATCGTTATAGGATTTAAAATTGTCCACGTCCAGATATAATACTGCAAATTTCAAATTCTGAGCAATTCTCTGGTTTATTTCCGATTGGATCTCAATATTTCCGGGAAGACCCGTCAATGGATTCGCCCATCTGTTTCTGTCGATCCTGAGTAGTGTGTTATGAACTCTGCTAATCAATTCACGGGGGTTGAACGGTTTTGTAATATAGTCATCCGCACCGAGTTCAAGGCCTGTCAGCTTATCATCTTCATTGCCCTGGGCTGTAAGAATGATAATGGGCATCAGATTATTACTCTCATCATCTCTGAGCAGCTTACATACTTCAAACCCGTCAAGGCCAGGCATTACAATATCAAGCAGCACCAGATCGGGCTTTTCAGCCGCAACCATTTTGATACCTTCAACACCATTATGCGCTGAGACGACCATGTAGCCCTTATCGCTCAATATATCGGATATAAGCTTGACCATCAATTCCGTGTCATCGATAATAAGTATCTTCTTTTTAAACATTATGCGCTCCTGAATATGTATCTTTTCAGCAGGTTTCTATCAACACACATTCAAATAAGATTATATAATAAATTTTATAATTTGAATATAATAATTAAAAATTCACAATTTATAAATTTTTTCCCCAAGTTTATGTTATACTATGGATTAAACACTTGTAACAGGTTTCAATGCCAAATAATAAGAAGGAGTGATTTTATTGGCGGAATTTTGCGAATGCGGATCATTAGTCATAGATAGCCGCTGTTCCAACAAAAACTGCTCGCTCAAGGGAAATGTAAAACCGGCGCCCGTTAGAAAATCTGCCAAGGCTAAGTCGGCTGTAAAAATTTCAGATGATGCAAAGCCATCTGTTAAGGCTTCAAACCCAAGAAGAGCTTCAAAGATGGTCACCTACAATCTATACGATGTACAGGAAAGCGAACCTGAAAGTTAAGTCGTTTCAGGTCCTTTCCATCATTAACAGGAAACTATTTATTCCTGTTAATGATCCTGGTGTCGAAACTTCCGTTTTCCATATTCACAAATTTTGCCAATATGGAAACCCTGTTCTCTTCATTCAGTGTACTCCAGTAATGGTGAACCGTTTTATCGATATCATCAAACAATTCTAGTTCATAAGGGTCACCGGAGAAGGAGGGAAGCGGACTCCCATCGTTCGAATACGTATGGATGCAATGTCCGACCCCTTCGATGCCCTTTTCATAATAAAAATACTGACGCAGGCACGAAGCCTCAGTATTTCTGAAAGCTTTTACAATAGAAAGCTTGTATGCATACCGGTCACCCTTTAAACCGGTCATTCCGGAGATCCTCGGCGTGAAGTTCGGCCCATCCGGTTCATAATACCGCGTATTCAGGGCATCCTCAAAGCTTCCTCCTTTTTTAACCACTTCATATATCGTATCCGTCTGATCGCCGTTTGTGATGATGTGCCTGCCATTTAGCTGTTTCGCCGGATAGTAGATGATCAGTGAAGGATCGGTCATTTTGCTTTCATCGCAGGCCTTTGTCCTGATGAATCCGTTATCTTCTTCAAATATCCTGTTCCTGCTGTTCTCACTCCTGCCCATGATCCAATACACCTGAACAAGATTTCTGGAATCTGGGGTCAGTCCGATGATGATGCCCCTGCCTGGATAGGAATTGTTTTTAAGCCTGGCAGCATTCTCTTGCAACACTTTATTCAACATTTCATTTCACTCCTTTGATTAATGATGGAATAGTCTCACACCGGTCAGGCACATAACCATGCCATATTGATTGCAGGCTTCGATCACAGTATCTTCACGGACTGATCCGCCTGGCTGCACAATATATTTTACTCCGCTCTTGTAAGCACGATCGATATTGTCTCTGAACGGAAAAAACGCATCTGAACCGAGCGTAACGCCTTTCAGCCCTTTTAGCCAGGACTCCCTCTCCTGTATCGTGAACCTTTCCGGCACCTCTTCAAGGAACTCCTTCAACAGGCTCAGTTCATATTCCGTAGTATCATGCCTTACAAACAGATCCTTTGCGTTATCTTTCTCGGGTCTGCCGATACCCTGTTTGAACTTCATGTTCAACACCCTGGGATGCTGCTTCAGGTACCATATATCCGCTTTATCCCCGGCAAGCCTTGTGCAGTGTATCCTTGACTGCTGTCCCGCTCCGCAGCCGATTACCTGCCCGCCTGCCGCATAGCATACCGAATTCGACTGCGTATACTTCAACGTGATCATTGCAAGGATCATATCTCTTTTTACTTCTTCCGTCAGTTCCCTGTTATCTGTCACAATATTTTTCAGATCCTCGAAAGTAGGAACAAAGCTGTTTTTCTTCTGAATGAACTCAATTCCGAAGATGGATCTTCTTTCAATCTCTCCGGCTTCATAGGAAGGATCGATTTTAACGATGTTATATTTGCCGCCTTTTTTCTGTTTGAGGATTTCCAATGCTTCGTCGGTATAACCAGGAGCAATAACCCCGTCGGACACTTCTTTCTTCAATATCTGTGCTGTTGGCTTGTCCACTGTATCACTGAGCGCTGCCCAGTCACCGAAGGAAGACATTCTGTCCGCACCTCTTGCACGGGCATACGCAGCTGCAAGAGGTGAAAGCTCCAAGTCCTCAACCAGGTAAGCCTTCTTCAGTTCCTGCGTTAACGGAATACCTATGGCCGCCCCTGCAGGACTTACATGCTTGAAGGTGGTTGCTGCCGGCATGTCCATAGCGGCTTTCAATTCCTTGACCAGTTGCCATGAATTCACGGCATCCATAAAATTAATGTATCCCGGGTTGCCATTGAGGACCTCGAATGGCAAGCTTCCTGTGATGGCACTTATTTCTGCCGGTTTCTGGTGCGGATTGCACCCATACTTCAATTCAAACGTTTTCATATACACTCTCCTCCTATAATCTTAAAACCTGATTCGCAATGATACTCCGAAAACAGCAAAAACCGCCCGGGAAAATATGCTTTACCCAGGCGGTCGATAATTCTTCTCCTCATGCTTCCTATTGTTCGTTCAATTTATCCGCCAGTTGCATGAGTACTTTAAATTTTGCAATTAAAAGTATATGTTATTGCAGATATGCTGTCAAGACTGCTTTCATCTCCGTGAGTTTATCCTTCCAATGACGTACGCACGAGTACAGGTATTTCAAGTTTTTAAAACAGTTTTACAAGGATGTTCCGCCCTGAGGTCCTTCATACCTTTCAAGTTCCTTTTGGACCGCATCAAATCCTTCCTCCAGCAGCTTGACATATTCCTCTGCTTCCGCATCTGTTTTGGCCAGCTTTGTCAATCCCGCATCATATCTTGTTCCAATAATGCCCAGTCCTTTGATATGCAAAGTTTGGGCGGTTCCCCTTATCGTATGGAAATAGCGTCTGAGATCATCCAGCCTCCCCTCATTGCCCTCCAGTGAAAAGTCCTTCAGAAGCTCTTTCATAGGCAGGATGCTTTCCTTCAAATTAGCTATATAGGTTTCCCTCTGTTGATTCATGATCCGCTCAATCATTTCTGCCTTATTAATGTTAACACGACCTTTCTATCCGGGATCGTCCACCTTGGGAAGCTCAAAAATAAAGCGGCTCCCCTCGTTTACTTTTGACTCCACCCAGATCCTTCCCTGATGGGCCTCCACAATTGATTTGCAAATGGCCAGTCCCAACCCGGTTCCGGTTACCTTCCTGTGAAGCAGCGTGTCAACCCTGTAGAATTTAGAAAATAGCTGCGGTATGGCTTCCTCCGGTACTCCAAGTCCTCTGTCGACCACAGTCACACGGACAGCCGAACCGGTCACTTCACTGCTCAAAAAGACTGTCTCGGCTTTTGGGGAATATTTATATGCATTTGAAACAAGATTCGTAATCAGCCTTAGAATCTTGTCATAATCGGCAAATACAAAAGCTCCCGTATCATTCCTGCTAATGACGAGCTTATGGGTTTTGTTCGGTTCAAAGGCAACCATGACTTCATCCAGGATGCTGCCGATATCAATCACTTCCTGCTTTAAAATTTGATTGATTGCGCTGCCATTATTCTCAATACGTTGAATATCGAGAAAATCATCGACAAATTTCGAAAGTCTTTCTGCTTCCTTACTCACTGTCAAGAGATAACTGCGGTTTTTTTCAGGTTCCAGCCTTCTGTTCAGCATCAGCTCCGAAAATCCTCTGATACTGGCAAGCGGAGTCCTGATCTCATGGCTTACGATATTCATCAATTCGGATTTCATCCGGTCTGTTTCCCTCATCTCCGTGATGTCTTCGCCAGACAACAGGACAGAGGTCAGACTTCCTTCCGAATCGGCAAGAGCAGAACTATGCCAGATAAAAACCCTTTCTGCAGAACCCCTTTCACAGAGTACGACGTTTTGAAAATACTCAGAGTCGTCACGTTCCCCATTAAATATTTTTCGGAACAAATCACCTGCCATCGTCCGTTCACGCTCTGGCAGAAAATCATGAATCCAATTGAGGCCAAGGATCTGATCCCGATCCATTCCCAGCAGTCTGCAGCCTTTCCTGTTAATGAACTGCACGCGGTTATCGCTGTCGAGCATGAGTATGAATACCCCTGCAACATCCACGAAAAGCTGCGCCCTGTCGCGCTCACCTTCAAGCCTCTCCATACAAGCTGTCAGTACCGTGACATCGGTGAATACGGCGATAAAATCCACTTGATCAGATTCAGCCAGACAACAGCGCGACACTTCTATCAATGAGCTAAATGGTGTCTTGTCTTTTTTTTTGCACAGGACAGTCTCACTCCATTTATGATCCGGTTTCAATTCTATCCATTGATTCAAGTGATTTTTAAAGTCAACTCCCTCGGAATAAAGAAAGTTCATAGACCTGCCGAGCAATTCATCGGAACGATATCCCGAGAATTCCAGAAGTCTTGAATTGGAATGCCTTAGCAATCCGTCCATATCGAGAAATGCAATCATACAGGGGATCTGCTCTGCAGCAGGTACAGAAACAGAAGCAGCACGATTTTCCATTGTACGTAACTCACTCTCCCAAGATTTCCTCTACCAGCTCCAAAAGTACCAGCGGACTGAATGGCTTCTTCAAAAAATAATCGATCCCCCAACTCAGCGCTGTATTTTTATCATTTTCATCCGTATTGGCAGTCAACATCATAATTATTGGTTTATCATCTTTGGAAGACAAGGTTTTTGCCACATCAATACCTGACATCTCAGGCATGATCGAATCAAGTATCAGCAAATCAGGCTGAACTTCAGCGATAACAGATAGAGCCTCGATACCGTCACTTGCCTGAAAAAGTTCATAATTATTCAATCCGAGGGTCTCGGATATTAAAAAGCGGATAACCTCTTCATCATCGGCAATGAGTATCTTCTTCATAAACATCCTTTGCAAAAGCTTCTAAAGCTTACTCCCAAGTCTGTTTTCATTATACATAAGATGCTTGCTTTTTACAATAGTAGATGGAGTAATTGTAATTTTATAGTATTAAGTATTAATTATGTAAATATTAATGATGCTTTCCGTTTATTCCTTATATTCCCTGGTTTTTATGGGAAGAGTTGATAGACTTTCAAGTGCTTGAGCCAGGGTGTCCTTTTTCTTGGCAAAGTGGAACGGGACAAAATTATTGACATTATCCCTGAAAAAACCGGAGCCTGAACAACAGCAACACCTGTTTCTCTGGCCACCTGTTTCTCTGGCCACCTGTTTCTCTGGTCATTCATTCCTCAAAATGGTGGTCATCCGATACACCGAATTGCTTAAGCTTCCCCCTGGATGCACCTTATAATAGTATCTAATAGTCCGGGGAACCGCTTGTCCAATTCCTCATAACGAATTGACAAAAAACGTTGCTTGCCCTCAATTCTTACATAAATCAGCCCGGATTCCCTGAGCACCTTAAAATGATGTGAGAGCGCAGACTTCGCCAAGTCAATGTTACAGCAGGCACACGTGGTTTCAATTTGTCCTGCAAGGCTTCCCATAATTTTCAGCCGAATTGGGTCCCCTAATGCATTTAATACAGTTGATAAACATAACTGGTCGATTTTCGGATGAAACAATTCTCTCAATGACCCGCCTCCTATCCTTATTTCCCGGATTCTCACGATATGTAGCTTGCAGAAATATTTAAATGTGTGAAGAATAAATTTCTGCAAATATCCCTAATATAATGTCAGTGAAAAACGTTTGTTAGTCTTTAATCCTTTCTTCATGAATTCTTTTTTCATGAGATATACTTGAATTATATCATAACACATGATATATTAAAATAGTTCAATTTTAATTGAACTATTGAACATAAGGAGGTTCTGCATGAATGATGTTTTAAAAACAATCAAAAGCCGAAGAAGTGTCAGGAAGTATACGCAGGAGCAGATAAGCCAGGAAGAATTGGATTTGATTCTTGAAGCCGGCATTTATGCTCCTACTGCTCATAACAATCAACCCTGGCACTTTACCGTAATTCAGAATAAGGAACTGCTGCATGATATCAATGAGACGGTCCGGCAGGAAATGGCAGCATCCAATGACGAATGGACAAGAAAGATGGGATTAAATCCGGCCTTCCAGGTTACTTATGATGCTCCCACCCTCATTGTTGTTTCGGGAAGAAAGGATGGTATAGCCTGGCAGGCAGATTGTGCAGCCGCCATACAAAACATGCTGATCGCTGCAGAGAGTCTTCATATCGGATCGGTCTGGCTGGGCCTGGTAAGATTCTTCCTTCATAAGGAAGATAAGGTTAAAAAACTAGGGATACCTGAAAACTACGAACCGTATTACAGTGCAGTTTTCGGCTACAGTGCAAATGAAAACGAACAGATTGCTCCAAAAAGAAATATAGATGTAGTGAACTTTATCAGATAACATTCGATCATTGCTCTTCATATCCGTAAGAGAATCACTAAAAAGCAGCCGTCGTTTTGATATCGACGGCTGTTTTTATAACTAAATCAACTATATTCGCATTAGGTATGCCTTTAGAATTGCTTTTATTGCAAACCAAGGCCCTTCCTTTTATTCATAATACGGGCTTCCATGGCGTCCGCCACTTCTTTCGGTTCCTCTCCCAGCGCGATCTTGCCGCCTGTCAAGCCCTCCACATCCTCTGTAAGCAGTTTCACGAGATTAGGCGCTCCTGTAATGAAAGGGGTTGGAGAAAGGTGTGTATATGCCCCGTAGGCTAACGCGAATATCCCGTCAGTGGTTGCTTTCTGCTCCATCCACTCGGGTGCGGTTACTGCGATTGGAAGATCCGGTATATCTACCTTCAGATGGTCAGCAAGTGCTGTCACAAGCATGGAGATACGCCCGGTATCCGTGCATGTCCCAAAGCTTAATACCGGTGGGATCTTTAACAAACTGCAAACATATTTGAGCCCTTCACCGGCTGTTTCTCCGGCTTCAAGGCTGCATAGCCCCGCAACCTCCAGCGCATGATTTCCGCATCCGCCGCTCACCACCAGGATATCCCTTTTAATCAGTTCCTTTGTCAGATTGACCGTATTCCAATCATGTGGCCCGTTCCTGAACGTTGAGCAGTTTGCCGGCGCAACCACCCCTATGCATTTTATGCCTCTGTCAGGCTAACTGCAAAAAACGCCCAGCCCTTTTGTTAAGGCTGAGCGCACATACCATGGTTCTTCTTATTTCCTTTTCCCAGCTGCCCCGGGTTAGTCCCAGATAAATTTGCCGGTAGTAATAACCTTTCTATTTCCTCTAATGATCCTTCCTATTTCAAAACAATGAACGCCCTGCTCTGCACAATGTTTCATGATTTCGTCCTTTTTGTTTTCAGCTGTAACTACAGCCAGACCCACTCCCATATTAAATGTTCTTAACATCTCGTCATCTTCTATATCCCCGACAGTTTTCAACACCTTAAACAAATCACTGATCACATATTTTGAGAGGTCTACTTCTGCATCCAAACCTTCCGGCAAAATCCTGTCAAGATTCTCTTTTATCCCTCCACCCGTTATATGGGCAAGCCCTGTTATAATACTTTTGTCAAACAAATCCCTAAGTGCTTTATAGTAACATCTGTGGGGCTCCAATATCGCATCGATAAAATTCCTTCCGCCTACATTCTTCTCTTTCACAGCCGGATACCTGGCCATGATTGATCTGACCAAAGTATAACCATTTGTATGAATTCCACTTGATTCCAATCCAAGTACAACATCCCCTTCTCTTATCCTGGAGCCATCAATGATCTTGCTTTTTTCAACAATACCAACGATACTTGAGGTTAGAATATAAGTTCCGTTTTCTATAACCCCGGGCTGTTCAGAGGTTTCCCCCCCTGTTAACACACAATCCTGTTTTTTGCATGCTTCAGCTATCGTTTTTACACATCTTTTTATGATATCACTGTCCATTTTCCCGCAGATTATCGCATCTTGAACTGTTAGCGGCTTTGCGCCCATGACGATACAATCATTAATCAGATGATTGATCATGTCACAGCATACATTCTCTATCTTGTCATATTGCATAGCTATTATTTGTTTAGAGCCGGGTTCTTCAGTTTTTAATACAAGAACAGGTTCATTATATTCAGGGAAATTAATATCATATAAAGATGAAAACGCACCAATTTTATTAAGAACTCTTCTGTCACTGGTTTCCAGATGTTCTGCCATCTCTTGTTTGGTCTTATTCGCCAAATCAATATTTACATTATATTTTAAAGTTTCACTCATATGCCTGAGACCTCTTTTCCAATAAAATTTTGTAAATTCCTTTATATTCTTTGATATCATATCAATATTATATTTATTTGAAAAGATATAAATTCATTTTAGGCCTTCTTGTGTATGGTGATAAAAAGCCAGAAGAACTTTTATTCTACAGGCAGTCAAGTCTCAGTCATACCCGGGCTGGCAGCTGCATCAGTTACCCTTAGTTAAGCATACAGACGATAAACGTATGGTAATTCGACTGCAAATCCAATTCATACGGCCATGGGACAGGGTTTTTGTCCCTGTCGGTAAGGACTTTGAGAAGGGGACGTAAAGGCATGTATTTATTTGAATCTACCACCACAGCGATTACATCATTATTTAAAAGTACCTGACACTCTTTGGGATAAATCGCCACATTTTGTGAGAACACCTTTGTGATATCCGCATCAACCGATTGATTGGATATACAAAGCAGATACTCTGCTGCTTCATGAGTGGGGATTGCTCTTTATCCATGCTTCAGGTTAAAGGTACTAAAAAAGCCCGTAGAACTTGAATTCTACAGGCTTTGGAGGCGCCACCCAGATTCGGACTGGGGAATAAAGGTTTTACAGACTTGACTTATGGAATCCCGTAATGCACTATTTTCAAAGGCTTAAGGCTATATGGATTTATTTGGTATTACATCAGTATTGCAATAAACATCTATTATTTGTGCACTGATCTTCAAGATATGTATTATGCAATATATCCATATATGCCGGGACACTAGTTCGCCATCAATTTACATATGAATAATATGTAAATTTTCTTACAAAAACCGGCCTTTCATCTCCTCATTTAGAGCTCAATCAAAATTGTTTTCACATCCGTCATCTCTTCTATTGCATATTTGGGTCCTTCCTTACCGCCGACACTACTCTTTTTTATACCTCCATAAGGCATGTTATCAACACGTGTAAAGGATGTTTCATTGATAATAATACCGCCAGCCGCAATCTTTTTTGCAGCTTTCATAGCAAGATTAATATCAGATGTAAATACCCCCGATTGTAAACCATATATACTATCGTTAGTCATATTAATCGCATCGTCGAAGTCCTTATAGGGTATTACAACCACGACAGGCCCAAAAATTTCGTTATCAACCACTTTCATGCCTTTTTTGACATTTACCAATATCGTTGGATTATATAAATGTTTATCTTTTTTACAACCGCCTGTAATGATTTTTGCTCCCTGTGCGACGGCTTCCTTTACCCAGCTGTCAACTCTGTCAACTTCTTTTTTACTAACCATGGGGCCTATATTCGTTTTAGGATCGGAGGGATCGCCGACTATCAGCTTTTCAGTAAAGGCTTTTGCCTCTGCGAGGAATTGGTCTGCAATACTTTCATGTACATACAGCCTCTGTGGTTTCATGCATACTTGTCCGGCGTTTGCAAAGCCTTTTCCTGCACAGCTGGCTGCAGCTTTTTTAATATCTGCATCATGGTGGACAATTACAGCCGCATTACTGCCAAGTTCCATGGTACAGCGCCTGAGTCCGATTGTCTTTTTGATATGTTCACCAACTGGCAGACTGCCGGTAAATGTGTAAAAATCGATATCCGTATTTTGAATAAGTGCTTCACCAACTGTGGAGCCTCCACCCAATACCAGATTTATGTGTTTTTCCGGAAGTCCCGACTTCAATAGAGCTTCCACCAGTTTAACAGCAAATCCGGGTGTATCTTGTGTCGGTTTGAGAACAACAGCATTTCCGGCGGCAATTGCAGGCATAATCTTATGAACTGTGAGGCTCAGCGGAACATTGAAGGGAGTAATCGCACAAACAACCCCAACAGGTACCCTGAGAGTAAAACAAATTTTATTTTCAGCACCTGGCATTCCCTCCACAGGAATCATCTCGCCGGCTATTCTCTTTGCTTCTTCTGCTGTAAGCTCTATAGCCTGTGCAGTTCTCACGACTTCGCCCCGGCTGTCGTTAATAAGCCTGCCCGCTTCATGACATATGGACTGTGCTATCTCTTCCTTATTCTCCAGCAGATATTTCGCAGTCTTCGTTAAAATGTCATAACGTTGTGCAGGAGTAAGCTGCACTGTATTAAATGATTCCCTGGCAGCTTCAACAGCCTTGTTTACATCCTGTTCATCAGAAAGTGCATAGGTACCGATCTGTTCACCTGTATATTTGTCATATACCGGGTTTTTTACCTTGGAATCCTTCCATTCCCCATTAACATACATTTTGTAATGCATCATTTTGTTTCCTCCTCTTTTCCATCTTAATGCCCCTCTGTTTTATACTCATCCATTTTTATGTCACACGTTGATTGCCCTTGTTAAGTTATATTTAACTGTGGTAATTTTCGCCTCCCCGCTTAATCCGTCACCTGTAGAGGCGGGGGATATCTTTCGCTTCATTATATTCATTCCAAATGTTTTCAAACCAATCATCACCGGTTGGCATAACGCGCATACTTTGAAGCTCCGACATAATTTGCAGTTCGTCCCAGAAAGTAATCATGATCTTATCCGCACCTTTATCTTTAAGCGGTATGAAATTGTATTGCGATAACTTGGGTATAATTTCCCTGCCGCCAATGGATACAACTAAAGAAGAACCTCTGCTGCCATATTGCTCGGCGGTACTTGTAACAGCGCTGATAATGGCTAATTGTGTAATGAGTGAATCCCTGTATTTGAAAAAATCAGGCAGGTCATCAGGTCCTGCGATTTCCGTCGCATAAATACTTTTTAGCATTTCCTGCAAAGTGTCCTCCAACTTAACTATGCCGTTCAAATCTCTGATATGGGCTGCATAAGTACTCATCAGCTTCCGGGCTTTCGACTTCAAGCATGAAACACTTGATACACTGGAGGATCTTTTACATAATTTTAAGGAGTTATTAATAATATCATAAATACTATCTTGAGTAATTTTCGAAAGATTCTCATTATGTTCAAATGCAGTTTTTTTACAGTACGCTATATGTTCGGCTGCACGCATGGAACCTACCTGTGTTGAATTCAGAGCCGAACCTCCCGGCCGATACACTCCGAACGTACCTGCCGCTTCACCGACAACATATAACCCCCGAATGTTGCTTTGCCAGTCTGTATCTACTTCAATACCGCCATTGCAGTGCTGTGCACATACAGAGACTTCAAGGGGCTCTTTGTAAAGATCTATTTTGTTGCAGGCATACAAATTAATGGCAGGCTGGTTCATTTTGCTTAATCTGCCAATTGGCGTATCAATCAAAGCACCTGATCTATTAAGGTATTCATAGGCCTCATCACTAAGTCTTTTGAATCCGAATGCATCAAGGCAGGCCGGATTTTTGCGGAAATCCATATATACACGATTGCCCTTTGCGCACGTCTCATGATGTACAATAAGATCGATCAGTGACGAACCTTTTATTTTTGCAGTATCAAATGGCCACTGGTATCCTTTTAAAAACACCAGATTGATGGCATCAAATGGATCCTCAAAGTATTCATTCAGAAATTCTCTTTCATTTCCGTCATCATCAATAGTAATATATCTTGGCAATACCTGTTGGTATGTTCCTGAAACATTCCAGCGGAATTTAACAGAAGCAAGCCCGTATTGCCACTCCTGCAAATTTGCCGCCCTTGCTCCTGCTTCCAGAGCCATACCTGTCATGCCGGTCTGACTCTCAGGATATACACTTGCATCATATACAGCAGCCGGTCCCCCTGTAGCCATAATTACATAATTGCATTCAAAAAGCGTAAAACCCATATCAGGTCTGTGTGTATTCATTAAGTCAATCGCAAGAACACCGATAATCTTTCCGCCTTCGGTGATAAGCTTAATTACCTGCATGTTATCTATGATCTTAATATTCTTTTTAATAACGGAGCCTTCCAGACACTCTGTCATGATCTTTGATGTAAGTGGTCCTGCCGAAGTTGCCCTTTGTCTTGGATCATGGTCTGTTTTATATCCTACGTATTCACCATATTTATTTGTCGGAAATGGCACACCGAGATTAACCAGCTTGAAAAAGGACTTAACAGAACACGCTGCTTCTACCAGAGCCGTATCTCCATTTACTCCAATACCGCTTGCGAGAGTTTTTGCCAATTCGCCAATGGAATCTGCCTGTTCCGATGCTAGAGACAGTTTATAATATGTCTGCTTGTCACTTCCTGTATTTCGTGAAGTTCCCTTTTTCATGCCCTCGGTAACGAGCGCAATATCCCGTTCTCCAAGGTCGTATAA
>JAEWQC010000319.1 GCA_023399355.1 Bacillota bacterium
GTGTAGAGTTTCTTGCTTTGACTTTTTTGCATGCCTGGATTCTATTTATATCCGAAGTCAGCCCGGATGGGCGTCGTTCTAGCAATCCCGACCAGATGGGGCGTTTATGTTACGGGAAATATTTTGACATTTTTCTTATATTAAATTACTCAACTTTCCCAGCCTGAAATGCTGGATTGAACATTTATATATTAATACAAATCTGTAACAAAATATATAAAATTCCCACTCTTTTTGGTATAATAGAATTGACTAGAAACCACTAGTACTAAGGAAAAGAGGAACTTTTATGAATTCTATTATAACAGATAATTCAAACGCTGAACATGCTATTTCTTCCAAAATTGATACGTTTTTTGTTGATTTTTCAATCGGCAAGATTATGAAGAAATCTAATTTTTATAAAGAGGGCGGCATCCAATGCGTTGTGGTTCTCAAAGAGATCTTCGGGCTGGTTTTCTCAGGTAACCGTCTTTTTTTGCTTAAAACGATTCTTACGTTGCCCCCCTCCACAGTGCCCGTCGCATCCGTACCCGCCCATGTTCCTGTCGGCCCGTCGCTCCAGTGAGTGGCTCCGTAAGCGGGCAGACGCAGGAACCACCCATCCAGGCATGCATCATGACAAACTGGAATGATGCAGCCTGCCGGGCTGGTTCTCCTGCGCTGGTAGTGGCAATTGAGCGATCCGGAAGCATTCCTGCCTTTCGATTTAGAAATTCGGTTGCCCGAAATACAGTGGATGAATTATTACGGCAAACCATATTTGGAGATGTTTGGGTGTGGGAGAGAAAAACTCAGAAACACTCCTTGCAATAAGGTCGAAAAAATAGGAGATGATATTGTAGCAATTCAGGCAACAGGAAATTTGTTTGAAGAAATTCCGTGTCTTGGAGTGTCTGAAACTGAATTTGCTAAGACCTCCGAAGGTTTTACTAACTTTACTAATCAAGCTTTAAGGGTAGTAAATGAAGAACACCAAAAATAGTCGAAGGTGGAAGAACATACTACTATTTGGCTGCAAATGCAAGAGATGGCGTACTTGTTATAATGAAAAATGGAAAACTCCAATCAATGATGGCTAGTAATATTAAATATTCTACGAAACAAATGCAGTAAAAAGAATGGGGTGAATTTATTGTTTCATTAGGGAAAATACAGGATATTGTTATTAGCCCGAGCGGACTAGAAAGTGTTGTAACAATTTTGTTTGATAAGCCAGTTGGTTTATTATACTGCTACATATTACTTGCAAGGAGTTATGAATCAGGTAAACATTTAGATATTATTGAGGCAGATGTGGAGTCAAGCGACAAATCTGTTATGATAAGGATTGGAGAAGAAAGAAGTTTTGACCTATCATTAGTCTTTGTTAGCAATTATAGCATTATTCCCGATATGGGTTTTTATTTGAAACAGCCAATACCGCAATCACCACATACTATAGTTAATACAACTGTTAAGAACATCATTGATGAAAACACACTGTTGTGTGACATTGGTCTTGCTAATGATGTTATGGTTAACTTGGGAATAGAAATAGAAAATATCAGAATTGGGGATAAATTCCAGTTTGGCGGAGAATTTAAGGCAGAAACCTTTCCAGAAACTCTTTTAAAATTTTGAAAGCTTATAAAGCAGTACTAAGACATATGAAAGATAGATTCAGACGATTGTCTGTAAGATGACCGTCTTTCTTTCTGCCAAGAAATGTTCTTCCCGGCCTCCCTCCGCAGTACCCGTCGCATCCGTGCTTCCCGCGTTCCTGTTGGCACGTGGCTCCGGTGAGCGGCCTCCGTAAGCGGGTAGGCGCAGGAACCGCCCATCCAGGCAAGCACCCTAACAAACTGGAATGATGCAGCCTGTCGGGCTGGTTCTCCTGCGCCGGTAGTGGCAAGTGAGCGAGCCGGAAGTATTCCGCAGTATTGAAGTTTGTCCCCTGTTGCCCGTTTATTGAAAAACGTCCCGTAAAATCTATGGTTGGCGTGACCGCACTGTAGGCGAACCGCCGCAAGCCATCGCCAGCCTGCAAACCCAGGAACCTGAACATTGCGGCTGGCCCGGCTTGCCGATTCACCGGAACAGTGCAGGGATGCCCGAATGTCCCGATAAACCTGTGGCGTATACCGGCATCTTCGGCTGGCATGATCATGCAACTTGGATTCATGCGCCGTCCCACGCCCCTTGGTTCACTTCCCGCTGCCGACGTAAACCGGCCTGCTTCGTGCCGCTACGGTTCTGGCTGCTGGCTTTGCGTTTCAAAAAGCAGCGCTGCTTCACCGACAAGCGCTTCGCACGCTTGAGCCGGAAAATCCAAAAAATTGCCCCCCGATCTTGCAAAGTCAAAAAAGATAACATTATATGCTCGTTGCCTTCAAATCAATATATATCAAGCTTTAAATTCTCTCTAGATTTCACGCCAAAAAAGGATCTGAGTGGTGTGTGAATAATCATTTTCTCCGTAGGTGAAAAATCTAAATAACCCAAAAACTTGAATACCATTTGTTGTCCGCTATTACCAATTACCCCCCAATCAAATAATTTTTCTAAAACATCAATTAATTTGTATTTTGTTGAGAAACTATCAACGTAATCATAAATTTTCGCCAACTGGTTTGATTTATCTACTAAATAATCAAAAGTAAAAGGGACTTCAATATTTGTAAGAATTTTCTTAATAGCCTTAATATCAGTGTCATCATATGTTAGCCTTAGTTCTTCTGCAATTTCGTTCCAACTTCTTTCAGCATATAATTGCATTGCACATTCAAACATTTCCGGTGTAATCCTATATGCATCGTTAGCTTCGGTTTGTACTGCCTTTAGCATCCTTATTAGGTCGCGAGGCCTAAACCATGTATATCGCAGAATATATCTTCGTATTTCTATATTATTTATTGATATCGGAAAATATTTTTGCCACAAATCAGTGTGATTTGTTATGCCATGCTTTTCTTCTGATGCAATAATCTTATTCTCTATAAGTTTTAAAAGAGGACTCTCTTTATAATCTCCATTCTTTTGATACCAGTTTATGTTAATTCCAAAGTCTTCTATGCTTTTATTAATTTCATAACCATATGACTCAACGCTATTAATTACCTCGTTTCTTATTGATGCCATGATATGTATATCATAATATTTCTTTTTACAAATGCTATTTAATCTATCTACAGCAATTACCAAATCCCTTACAAGTATTATATCGCGTGCATTATCTTCTTTACTTTTTACTGATAATTCTAATTCATCAATTATTACATATACAGGATTTTTATCATAATTCAATTTCGAAAAAAGGTTTAAAACAAGCTTAGAAAGCTTTGTAAAATCCACGTCCTGATTGTTTTGATTAAAATCTATTTCAAGCTCAAGTTCTGCATCTATTCCTTTTAATAAAGATGCATTAACTTTAGCTTTCCCGCCTGTTATATGTGGCATAAGTCTATTTTTGTTCTCAGTATATACACTTTTTAATAATTTTTTAATATCCGATAATTCCTTACTTTCTTCAAACAAAGAATACTCACCATCATCTGAACAACAAAGAATTTTATTAATAAGATATGCCTGCCATAAAAGAACGCAATCTCCATAATTGCCGATATCAGTATTGTCAATGATTTCTTGCTTTATATTCTTTGTACTAACGACCTTGAATGCCTTTTTATCGTCATCATCAAATTCCGTTTTAAATCTAATTGGTATAACAAGATTTTCATGGTCATCTGAAAGAATACATTCCAGATATTTTAGAAGGGCTGTTTTCCCTGTTCCTTTATCACCACAAATAAAATAACTTTTCCCCTGAAGGAAATTATTAATTTCATATTTATCATATTCCAGAAATGATTTTCTGAACATCTTTTTGCCATATTCCTGTAATTCATTATATGCATCTGTTTTTCCGAATTGAATATCTTTAATTAATAGTTCTTTCATATACTCCGTATCCCTTCTATCATTTATCATTAAATTGAAAATAAACTATGCTATTTCCGCATAGAGATCCCCGGAAATTTTATTTGTTATATTCACAAAATCATTTTCTTTAAGATTAATAACAGATGATAACCAGAAATTTTGTTCATCTACTATTGGAATAAAAAAGCCCTCTTCTTTTATCTCATTAAAATACATTTTAAAAATGATTTGTGGAGGCACGACGCCTGTATAACATATAGTAGCTCCATCTTGCCATGGCATCCAACCTACTTGACCAACTAATTCTTTGCTGCCTTTATAAAATAAGTCATATCTATTTGTTGCCCCTTTAAAATTATCCGCTTTATGAAAAATTTCAACTTCAACTAATTCTCTTTTCAAATTATATTGATATCCTTTTAAGGTCATAAACTGGAAAGGCTGATTTCCTAAAAAACTCTCTATATTCACGAGTGAGCGTTTCCTGAAAAAGGAAAGCCTAATAATTAAATCACTGAAAAACTTATTCAACGTAAGCTCACCAAGTTCAGCTTTGCCTAAATGTATATAGCATGGTGCAATAGTAAAATTATCATCACAGCTTCCTGCATACCATCCTTGCATTTTTTTGTTAAAAGGTGTTTGAATTGAATACGATATTATTCCTTTGTCTAATACAACCACCATATCAATCCATTGACTTGAAGGGTATTTTGTATTAATCTCAATTAAATTTTCTGATAAAGCTTCTAATGATGTGTATGAATCATACGCAAAAACAACACCAAATGATTTTTCAATTACCAAAGAACTCATAGTAACTGGTTGATCTCCATCATTTACAGGTGTTTTTTTTAGAGCTTTCGCTGATGCAATTTTCTTGGCAGCATCTTTTAACTCATCCTTGTTTAGTTTTGATTTAACTTCAATAACAGAAGCAACATTGTCATTTGGAAGAATTAGTACTCTTTTTCCCTTTCTAAAGACAGGACTATTTAATGCATCATAAACTATAATATCGGTTTGCATGCTAATATTATTTTCATCATCAATAATACAACCGGTATCAGCAGCAAATCTTTTGGGAAGGTGTTCATTAAGAAAATCTCTTAGAATAATTTCTGCTTCAGCCCCACTCTCTGCATAGTGAGGGTTGTTATTCTTTATTTCTTCAAAGTCATTTCGTAATTGTTTTCCCGCTTCAATAAAGATGTCAATTATTTTTTCATTCTTCATAGGTGCCTCACATACAGTATTACTAAATACTTTGATTCAGGTCAGAAGTATATATGGATCATACTAAAGTTCAAAGATTATGCAAATATTTCACTAACATAGTTTATTATAACAAAATTTTGTGAATAAAGCATGATAATTGAATTTTAATGAATTTTTATCTTCGTTTTTTTTGCAAAGGGGGGCAATTTTTTTAGGATTTCCGGCTTCAAGCGCGTAAGCTGCTTGCCGGTAAAGCAGAGCTGCTTATGAAACGCAAAAGCCCAGCAGCCGGAACCGTAACGACACACGAAGTGGCTGGTTTACGTTCGGCAAGCGGGAAGTGAACCAAGGGGCGTGGACGGCGGCATGAATCCAAGTTTGTCACGGTCATGCCAGCCGTGGATGCCAGTCCGGGGCACAGGTTTATCGGGACATTCGGGCGTCCCTGCACTGTTACGGCGAAACGGCAAGCCGGGCCAGCCGCAACGTTCAGGTTCCCAGGTTTGCAAGCTGGCGATGGCTGGCGGCGGTTCGCCTGCAGTGCGGTCACGCCAACCATAGATTTTACAGGACGTTTTTCAATAAACGGGCAACAGAGGACAAACTTCAATACTGCGGAATACTTCCGGCTCGCTTACTTGCCACTACCGGCGCAGGGGAACCAGCCCGGCAGGCTGCATCAGTCCAGTTTGCTAAGGATGCATGCATGGATGGGCGGTCCCTGCGCCTGCCCGCTTGCGGAGATGCTTGCCAGAGCAGCCCGTGCCGGAACAGGATCACGGGCGGCACGGATGCGGAGGTCACTGCGGAGGAAGGCAGCGGGGTAAAACAAAAAGAGGTTGGATTTGCTCCAAGTCCCTAATATACCAGACATTAATCATTCTAACAAATTAGCTTCTTCTATTGCTTTCTTCAGTCTTTGCGTAGATATATCGGTTTTCATTTCAGTATTACTTGTTGACCCAGGATTACCTTCTCCTACTAGATCTGTAATTTGTAATGATTTCTTAAAAGTTGAAAAATCTTTAATGTTATTATAACTTATATCCAGTCTTTTAAGGTTAACCAACTTTTCCAAAGGCGAGGCATCAGATATTTTATTATTGTTTAATTCAAGGATCTTCAGGCTTTTCAGACTTCCAAGCGAAGAAATGTCCGTTATTTGATTTTTATTTAGGTACAATTCATTTAGATATTGTAAATCTGCAAGAGGTTTCAGATCTGAAATAGCATTACCATTAAGATATAACCGTTTCAATTTCGTAAAATTTCCAATTACATTAATTGACTTTATCTGATTACTAGATAAATCTAATGATTCCAGATTTGTCAGTGCAGATAATTTATCAATATTCAGTAACTTATCGGAACCAATAGACAAATGCTCCAGTTTTACTAGGGATTTAAGGGGTGCCATGTCAACATTTGAACATCTCCTTAGCTCTAAATCCGATAGATCTTTCATGTTTTCCAATACAGATATATTGCTGACATGATCAAGTGAATTAATCCATAGCATTTTAAGTTTCACTAATTTTTTTAGTGTAGATAAATTATTAATTTTTAAATCATTCAAATTTAAGTACTCAAGATTTGTCAAATCTTTTAACGAACTTATTTCTGTAATTTGAAAGCAACCTTCCAAAGATAATACTTTTAATTTTTTTAATTTCTCCAGCGCTTCAATTTCTGTTAATGGATTTAATCCCATTTCCAGCCTCTCTAATCCCGCAAACCATTTCAGATCATTGGAGATTTTTATATCACTTCCTTGTAATCTTAATTCTTTTAAACCCTCAACATCCTTCTTGAGTATTTTACCCTTAGGCTTTTTTAAAATACTTCTTATCCTTTTTTCAAAGTTTTTATCTTGAAAAGTAATTGCACTATTCCTTTTATCTGAAAATGCTTCTGAGCATACTATTGATGAAAATACTACGATCAAAATTACAGGAACAATAATAAAAATTGCTTTTTTCCACATTTTCATTGTACTTGTAACCCTCCCTTAATAATGAGTATATTATACCATTTAATACAAAATAATGCATAATACAGTTTCCATATGAAAACCACCCTAACATGCTGAAATAGGATGGTTTTCATATGTTTTTATCCCATATTACAATCCAAAAGCATTATCAATGTTGCTGTAAATGTTATATAGTTGATTATGAAGAGACTGCCACATATCTCGGTTTAGTGTTACCGGAGCATGTACGGCGGAAGCCTGACCTCAGCCGCGATCTGCTTCCTCAGAGCGACGAGCTTGTGGAAAAGCTGCTCGGACTCCGGTACTGCCGCAGCGGGAACTGCCTCACTGACAGTCTCAGGCTGTACAACCGGCGCAGCAATTGAAACAGCCTCCTGCTTCACTTCCCCAACGGCGGGCTGAACAGCGGAAGCTTCCGCAAGCCTGACAGTGAGCCTGCCGCTCTCGTCACAGACAGTGACGCTGCTGCCGGAAGCCAGATCCGACAGCTCCAGCGTATGGCCGGAAAGCTCAAGCTGTATCGGCAGAATAGTACTTCCGGATGTAATCGTAATCTTCATAGGGATGGACCTCCTTCAAGGGGCGGATACCGGCCTGTGACCGTATCTCAAGCCCCGCATATTCTTGCGCCACCCTACCGCCGTCCTGCAATATTTGTCAAGCGGAATTTCGATATTTTTTTCTTTCCATTGAACACTTCAGACTGCACATGCTCTGCTGCAATACTTGCAAACCTGACCCGTCCGCCTGTGACTCCGGCCTGTCCGGCAACTGTCAAGCTTTTTCAGGTTCACTGCCTGTCTCAACCGGAGCTTGCGGCATACCTGTTTTGTCCAGGCGACTGCCAGGATGCAGCTTTATCAATGTGCCAGGTACTGCCGTATATAACGGAAACGGAAGAAAGCCACCTTTGGAAACTTAATCAGATACTTGACAGCCTGAAGCCTGGGTTCTTCATCCGGCTTGCAGAGTGGGGCGCTGTAAAGACCCCTTGCAAGACGATGGCTTTTTGGGACTTGGGACTTGCAGGGCAAAGTCAGTCCAGCGGTGCTGCAGTCGGATAGACCCTTCTGGGAACTTGTATGGGGTCTATTCCGACTGATTGCCGCAGGACTGACTTTGCCTTTTGGACTTGGGACTTATATAGCCATCGTATATATTGGGTCTTTACAGCGCGGTTCTCTGCAAGTCGGATGAAGAATATGCCGGAGGCTGATACCTGGAACTCAGGGTTTCCAAAGGTGGCTTTCTTCCCCCGCCGTTATATACGGCAGTACCTGGCACACTTACCAGACTGCATCCTGGCAGGCGCCTGGAAAAAACGGGTATGCTGGAAGCCGGAATTGAGACAGACAGTGAACCTGAAAAAGCTTAGCGGGTTGCCGGACAGGCCGGAGTCGCAGGCGGACGGGTCAGGTTTGCCGGAATTGCAGCAGAGCATGTGCAGTCTGAACGATACAGGCAGACTGAGTCCAGTATACCGAATTCCACCTGGATGCAATCGGCTGTGTATGGCATGCAGCAAGTCTCTGTACAGACCCTCCGGGTGTTTGAAGTATTATTTGAGAGAAAAAAATATCGAAATTCCGCTTGACAAATATTGCAGGACGGCGGTATAACTTCACGCCAGAATATGCGGGGCTTGAGATACGGTCACAGGCCGGTATCCGCCTCACGAAGGAGGTCCATCCCTATGAAGATTACGATTACATCCGGAAGTACAGCCCTGCCGATACAGCTTGAGCTTTCCGGCCATACACTGGAGCTGTCGGATCTGGCTTCCGGCAGCAGCGTCACCGTCTGTGACGAGTGCGGCAGGCTCACCGTCAGGCTTGCGGAAGCTTCCGCAGTTCTGCCTGCTGTTGAGGAAGTGAAGCAGAAGGCTGTTTCAGTTGCTGCACCGGTTGTAAAGCCTGAGACTATCAGTGAGGCGGTTCCCGCTGCGGCTGCTTCGGAGTCCGAGCAGCTTTTCCACAAGCTCGTCGCTCTGAGGAAGCAGATCGCGGCTGAGGTCAGGCTTCCGCCGTACATCATCTTCCATGACAGCACGCTGAAGGAGATGAGCAGTCTGCTGCCCGCTGATTTGGAGGCCTTGAAGGCCATTCAGGGAGTCGGTCAGGCCAAGCTGGACAAGTACGGTATGAGGTTCATTCAGGCGATCCGGGAGTATGCCGCCGGAAAGGCGGCGTAGCATGGCAGACAGGGATTTCGAGACTCAGTTTGCCATACTGTGCGGGAAGTACGGGGGCTTCCTCCGCTACTTCCGCACGACGCTATTCATTGTCTACCTGATCAGGGGCAGGCTGTAACCTGCCGGAGGTTCAAAAGTGTTTTGAGAGGAGATTTTATCATGAGTTCAAGAGTTCTTACCGTTTCAGGGCTGTATACCAGCCCGTCCAGCACAAAGCCCGTTCCCGCCGTCAGGGTGCAGGGTAAATGGCTGGAGCAGATCGGCTTCCGGATCGGTGACAAGGTCG
>JAEWQC010000329.1 GCA_023399355.1 Bacillota bacterium
CTATTGATGATGTTCATTCCAGATTAAAAATTCTGGATAGATTTTATTATTTCAACATTAATCAGAATTGCAGTAATGATTTAATTGAAATGCTGGTTGGAGAATTATATAAAATGCCTTCAAACAATGCGACAAGACAACTGTTTTCAAGTATTTTGGAATTCCTATCCAGTCCTAGATGTGAATTCGAAATTGTAATTGATAAGTTGTCATGGTTATTGGACAACAGGAAGTTTAGCGCCAAAATGGAACGTAATATACTTTCTGTTATTAAAAAACATGAAAACAAGAGTCCATATTGGTTTTTAGATAATTGAATGCTAACTATGGAATTGACTGATGGAATAAATTGCACAGAAACCAATAGATAGATTCAGGAGGCTAAGATATCGAAGAAGATGAAATGGCAGGTGAATAGGATGACACCGGTTAAATTACAGGATATTATTGACGAAATGGAAGTACAGATGGATGAATACCATAAATATCTTAATACCGAAACTGGTGAAGTAATTACTGTCAGCTCTGAAGATCTTGGGATTGCCGAAGAGTCAGATGAAGATGATGATTTTTCAGAGTACCCGGACTGGCAGAGGGATTCCATAAATGAAGCACTGGATGTGCTGATGAGCTGGGGCAACGGTAAGTATATTGAATTGCCGGACAAGTGGGATACACATGAATACAGCATCATGGAAGCTTTCTGTGGTTCCCTGAGTAATGAAAAGATTAGTAATGCACTTTTTTCTGTCATTCAAGGACGTGGAGCATTCAGAAGGTTTAAAGATGCAATTTGCAGATACGGTGTTGAAGATACCTGGTACAGATTCCGTGATGAAGCATTAAAAAAGTTGGCAATTGAATGGTGCGAGCACAATAATATCTTATATATGTGACAATATATAGATAGATTTAAAGAGGTTACAGAAATATTAAAGTTGTGACCAATTGCGGCTCTGGTAAACAGAAACAGATGACAGTTCGTAAAATACTCGACGAAAATGGCATAAGGGTCATTGATGAGTTCGTCTGCAAAGGCGCAATATTGTTTGTTGCCGTAAGGCATCCGAACTCTATGGATTTAGAGAAGGCGACAGACTTTGCAAAGGGAGTTATAAATATGAGGGTTTAATTAGAAAGCAGCTCTTATACTTAACGATAACGATATAGTTACACAATGGTCTTGAAAAATCAAAGATGCCATGTAATGTTTAGTTTATGCTACTTCAGGCCAACTTGGCCCGAAGTGGAGGCAACACGGGTATTCACCCATGAGCAGATTTATTTACATGCCTATGGTGACGATATTTCAGTTGAGACAACGATTAACTCCGTCCGATGCCACATTTGCCGGATACGGCAAAGACTCCGAAACGGTCCTAAACCGATTGACTACATTGATTCCGTCGCAGCATAGGATACAGGATAGCTGTATAAGCCCGTATTAAGATAGGCCTGACGTAAAGTCGGGTCTTTTTCAGCAAAAAACTGCGAACATTCTGAAATGAAGCTGCACGAATATTGAAATGAACTTGACTAAAAGTTGAAATGATTGCCCGCTACGATTCCCTCATAAACAAAGCTTAAGAATAGAGGAGCTTATAAATATATGCTTGAATGTGCCTATAATAAAAAATTTGTTGCTATATTAGTTAAGAATGTACAAAAATGGACCAGGAATGTTGAAGACGGAACTGAAAAATAAAAAAACCTATTCATCAAAAAGACAGAGATAAATCCCGGTTACATTGAGCAACCGAGATTTTTATTTTCAGGAATGATAAATAGTCTTACATACTAATGTTTTTTGGATTCAAAAGCAGGACTGACACCGGAGCCTTTCTGCTGTGGCATTTCAAATGAGGCAGGACTGACACCCATATTAGGTTCGGTGTTCATGCCAGCAGGCTTTTGCATATAAAATTTCTTTTCAGCCAATTTATCCTGCACAATTCGAAGTGCTTCTCCGAATCGTTGGAAATGGACTATTTCACGTGCTCTTAGGAAACGAAGCGGGTCAATGACATCAGGGTCATCACTCAAAGCAATCAGGTTTTCATAGGTTGCCCGGGCCTTCTGCTCTGCAGCGAGGTCTTCAGTAAGGTCTGCAATCGCATCACCCTTGGATTGGAGACATGCAGCATTGAAGGGGACGCCTGCAGCACTCATCGGATAGACTGCATGGTCGTGGTCTGCATAAGTAGCACCAAGGCCAGCTTTTTTCATCATCTCTGCAGAAGCATCTTTTGTTAATTGATGAACGATGGAACCCACTATTTCCAAGTGTGCAAGCTCTTCCGTACCGATATCATTTAGCGTTGCTTTAGCAACTTCAGTCGGCATGGAAAATCTCTGGCTCAGATACCTGAGAGAGGCGCCAAGTTCGCCGTCAGGTCCGCCGTATTGGGTAATTACATATTTGGCCATTTCAGGATTACAAGTCTTTATATTAACCGGGTACTCCAGCTTTTTTTCATAAACCCACATTTACACAACCTCCTTTATGAATAATTTTAAAAGCAACGTAACTGCAAAATTAACGTTCCCATGGCCAGGGACTATTGATCCAGGGCCAGGGGTAGGAATTGCTGGCGCTGGCTGTGATAGGCCCAAACATACGCTCATAGTTATCTCTGATCATTCTGCATCTTTGAGCTGTACTGATGAAAACCATAAGCGCTCTGCCGTCATATGGATGTGTATTCAAATACAAGTTCAATTCTATGAGCATAAAATCATAGGACATCAATTCTTTCAGTAATTTTTCCTGCGCTTCATACATACAAACACCTCCTGTCAAAATCCCCCTAGGGAGGGGCTGGTCGTTGACTGCGTCAACTGCTCGCCCATGCAGGCTGACTGGTCGTTGACTGCGTCAACTGCTCGCCCATGCAGGCTGACTGGTCGTTGACTGCGTCAACTGCTCGCCCATGCAGCCTGACTGGTCGTTGACTGCGTCAACTGCTCGCCCATGCAATCGGAATTAAAAGCGAATGTTTATTGATCTGTCATGTATTCCGGATCTGTGCCATAGGGTCTGTCCAGTTCCGGGAAAATTGTGCCTTGTGCCAGGCCTTTTTCAGGCGGATAGAGACAGCAAAGGCATTGGAAGGGCACATAGGCATGTGCAAGTTTTGCAAAAAGAATCGGCTGAGGACAATAATATTGAATTTTGCACATATCGACACATTCAGTTCCGGCTACATTTTCAGGGCTGACGGCAGGTTTGTTTTCGCATGCCTCAGGCTTTATTTCATTAGGTTTCATCAGACTCCCTCCAATTCAATGGGATGCAACTTCTTTTTATTATCATATTCATGTTTACATAAAAGTGTTCAATTATATACGTTACAGAAATAATTAGATATGTATTAAAATTTAAAATATATTGACTTTCATTGTTGAATGTGATATTTTATAGTTAGAATATTTCGGTGTACGAAGTAATACTTGGAGAAATATAGAATGGATTATAATAAAATTTACGATACGGTATTTGATACGTTTAAAAAGCTTCTATATCCGGAAGAGTGGATCAATATCGATCAAACCCTTTCGAAATCGGAACTATTCACGTTGCTTCAGGTGGAGAGAAACGGTGAGATCATCATGAGCCAGATCGCCGACTACATTAATATATCTATGAGCACTGCAACCGGTATCGTAGAGAGACTCGTCAAGCAGGGATTCATTGAAAGAAATCGTAATGATTCAGATAGAAGAATTGTGACGATCAGGCTGACCGCCGAAGGCAAAATACTGGCAGAAAATATAAAAAGTAAAATATTTGGTGTGGCAAAACTGCTTCTGGATTCCATGACAGAGGAGGAACAGGAAATTTTATTCCGTATTTTCACCAAGGTTACAAGTGTTTTTTCAACAATGAATTTATCGGAAGTTGAAGAGAAGGGGAGCGTGATAAAGAAGATCCGGATTGAATGAAGCAACTATTTATTTAATTAATATTACGTATTACGAAATATTCTATATACGAAATTTGATGAAGGAGTGAAATATTATGAGGATTATTCTATATACCGGTAAGGGCGGGGTTGGAAAAACAAGCATTGCAGCAGCTACTGCACTTAAAAGTGCCAAAAACGGGCTTAAAACATTGGTAGTGAGTACCGATGCGGCACATAGCCTGGGCGACTCGCTGGATACCAGGCTTACGCCTGAACCGGTGGAAATAGTAAAAAATCTATGGGCTCAGGAGATCGATTCGATACACGAGGTCGAGAAAGGATGGGGCAAGGTACAGGAATATCTTACGACCCTGTTTACGGCAAAGACCATAAAAGATATTACTACAGAGGAATTGACGGTATTTCCCGGATTTGAAGATTTGCTCAGTCTGCTGAGGATTCTCGGGTATTATAAGCAGAAAACCTTTGATGTCATCATAATCGACTGTGCACCTACAGGTGAAACTCTTGCACTCCTAAGCTTTCCTGATATGCTCAGGTGGTGGATGGATAAATTGTTTCCCCTAAAGAGAAAGGCCGTTAAAATTTTAAAGCCTGTGGTAGAACCTCTTGCAGGTATCCCACTGCCAAGCGATGGCGTGATGGGCGAGATCGAGAATATTTACAATCAACTGGATGAGATGAGAACAATCCTTTCAGATAGGGAAATTTCAAGTATACGTATTGTGGTCAATCCTGAGAAGATGGTTATAAAGGAAGCGCAAAGAAGTTTTACCTATCTGAATATATACAATTACAATATCGACGCCATCATTGTTAACAGAGTAATTCCCGATAATGTGACCGATGAATATTTCAAGGTCTGGAAGGATATTCAGCAAAAATACAGGATCATGATAAAAGAGAGCTTTTCGCCGATACCGATCTATTACGCACCCTTGTTCGAAAGGGAAATTGTCGGGCTTGAAATGCTTGAAAGGCTTGGTGATGAGGTGTTTGAAAACAGAGATCCTGTTAAGATGGAATATAATTTGAGGACGCAGGAGATCAGGAAAGAGAAAGAAGATTATATATTTTCCATACACATGCCGTTCGTTGAGAAGAGTGAGGTGTCATTGAATCAAAAGGCAGCTGAACTGATTATAAAGGTAGGTAACATTAAACGAACGGTTACCCTGCCAAGAACGTTGTTGAACTATTCTGTGAAGGGTGCAAAATTCGAAGATGAAATTTTGAAGATAAGGTTTGGTGATAATAATGATAAATGATATTTTAGGATCATTGCTCAGGTTTAAGCTGGGTATCTCCGAAAGGATGCTCGGCAAGCTGCCGCAAAGTATCGGACCTCATATCAGAGAGTTGCACTCGGAAATACTGATCAGTCTGAATGATGAAATATCAGACTATCTTAAAAAGGAAAAGACAGATAAAAAGGATATTGGAATTAAAAAAGTGGAACTGGAATAATGACAACTAATCACGTGGGATGACAATTTAATACAAACAGGGAGTGGAGAAACGCCTGGAAAATAAAGCATTTACTTTGAGGATATAATATGTTAAAATATTTTGTGCAACATTTTTAACCATGTGCTCGGTTGCTGGACACTCCGACCAATTACCTGGCTCATGGCGTTAATAATTAAAGGAGGCCATTATAATGGTAAAGGAATTAAAAACGGAAATCATCGAGAAACACAAGCTGCATGAAGGCGACACAGGTTCACCTGAAGTGCAGGTAGCGATTCTCACAGAAAGAATCAACCACCTCAACG
>JAEWQC010000332.1 GCA_023399355.1 Bacillota bacterium
ATAGGTCGGTGGCTTGTTTCAGGCGAGCAGCCAATAGGTTGAAAAAAACGAATATGTCCGAAAGGACATTTAAAAAATCTCTCTGGTGAGAGAGTAGGAAGAAACTGGGCTCATGATTTCGCCGTGGTTATGAATATTCATCCTTGACTTTTAAATTGGTTTGTGTTAAATTATTTATTGCTCCGTCTTGGAGGTCTTTTTTTTGTGCTATGAATAATCAGGCGCTGAAAACAGGCGCTTGGACGAATATGCAATACTCCCTTAATATAGACAGGGGCTGGAGGTGTCGTAAATGAGAGTCAAAATCGTAATGGCATGCATCGATTGCAAGCAGAGAAATTACAATACCATGAAAAACAAAAAGAATGATCCCGACAGAATTGAGATGAAGAAGTACTGCAAGTTCTGCCATAAGCATACGGTTCACAAGGAAACAAAATAAACTGACGGAGGTGCACACATATGACTGAAAATGCACGCACATCCAAGCTGGATAATGCCAGAAAAAAAACTGTCAAGTTCTTCAAAGATATCAGGAATGAACTTAAGAAGGTAATCTGGCCGACAAGGGATCAGCTTATAAACAATACAGTTACGGTATTACTGGTTTGTTTACTGGTTGGTGCAGTAATCTGGATATCAGATGAGCTTCTCACGAAGGTAGTGGAATGGACTCTGACAAAGTAATGAGGGAGGACATGACATGCTTGTCAATGATATGCCTGAAATAGCCAAATGGTATGTTGTACATACTTATTCGGGCTATGAGAATAAGGTGAAAGCCAATTTGGAGAAGATCGTAGAGAACAGAAGCATGCAGGAACATATACTCGATATCGTTGTTCCGATGGAAGAACAGATCGAAATCAAGGACGGCAAGAAAAAGGCCACTTTGAGAAAAGTATTTCCGGGATATGTTCTTGTAAAAATGCTGATGACAGACGAGTCCTGGTATGTCGTAAGAAACACCAGGGGTGTCACCGGCTTTGTCGGACCGGGATCCAAACCCGTTCCGCTGACAGATGATGAAGTCCGTACCATGGGCGTCGAAGAATTTGCGCCTCTGCTTGATTATGCAGTCAATGATAATGTACGGGTCACTAACGGACCTCTGGAAAACTTCATTGGAATTGTTGAAGAGATTAATATGGAAAAGAAGAAAGTAAGAGTATCCGTATCGATGTTCGGCAGGGAAACCCCCGTTGAATTGGAATTGACACAGATACAAAAACTATAAGCTAAGAAGTTTTTCGAGTAGAGACAATTAAAATGCACTATTGGTAGCAAGAAGACCGAGAGGTCTCTTTCTATATGAGAAACTGACAGAAGCAAGCAGTATCGGGAATTAGCCGATAATGGGAAGCTTATCACAGTTTCCAAAAGAATTGGGAGGTGGATGAAAGCCATGGCAAAGAAAATTACAGGTTATGTAAAGCTTCAGATTCCTGCGGGGAAGGCAACTCCGGCTCCACCGGTTGGACCAGCTTTAGGACAGCATGGTGTTAACATCATGGGATTTTGCAAGGAGTTTAACGAAAGAACGGCAAAGGATGCAGGATTGATAATTCCTGTTGTCATCACCATTTATGGGGACAGATCTTTTTCCTTCATTACAAAGACTCCTCCGGCAGCAGTACTTCTGAAGAAGGCATGCAAAATCGAAAGCGGTTCCGGTAAGCCGAATGTGGACAAGGTAGCAAAAATTTCAATGGCAGAAGTCAGGAAGATAGCTGAACTGAAAATGCCGGATCTTAACGCTGCCAGTGTAGAATCGGCCACAAGAATGATAGCTGGTACTGCCAGAAGCATGGGTATCGTAGTAGAAGGCTGACAAGCCCGGGCAGGTCATTCAGCGCTGCTGAATTGCTCGCCCACGCAACCGGTTTAGTGGGAGGGAACGGAAGTTCCCGAAAAAAATCAACCACATGACGGGAAATTCATAGTATTGAATTTCGCCGTAGAGGAGAGGGTAATATGAAGAGAGGAAAGAAATATGTCGAGAGTGCAAAACTCGTAGACAGGGCAACATTATATGATCCATCACAAGCTTTGGATCTTGCCAAGAAGACAGCAAAAGCAAAGTTTGATGAAACCGTTGAAGCGCATATCAAGCTCGGTGTTGACTCAAGGCATGCTGACCAGCAGGTCAGAGGCGCAGTCGTACTTCCGCATGGTACTGGCAAGACAGTAAGAGTGCTGGTATTTGCAAAAGGCGACAAGCAGAAGGAAGCAGAACAAGGTGGAGCTGATTTTGTTGGAGCTGAAGACCTTGTAGCAAAGATACAGAATGAAAACTGGTTTGACTTTGATGTGGTCGTGGCAACTCCGGATATGATGGGTGTTGTTGGAAGACTCGGTAAGGTACTCGGACCGAAAGGACTGATGCCGAACCCGAAAGCCGGTACTGTAACGATGGATGTGGCAAAAGCCATTAATGAAATCAAAGCCGGTAAGATCGAGTACAGACTTGACAAAACGAACATTATTCATTGCCCGATCGGCAGAGCATCCTTTGATCTTGAAAAATTACAGGATAACTTCCGTACACTTATGGATGCCATCGTCAAGGCAAAACCGGTTGCAGCCAAAGGCCAGTATATGAAGAGCGTAGTTGTCACAACTACAATGGGACCTGGAATCAAGGTCAATCCATTAAAGGTTGCAGAATAAAATTTTCCGGACAGTGAGTCCCGGGGAATTTTGATGATAGCTTGACAAGACTCTGAATAAAAAGCTTTACAACCTGAAAATAATGCTGTAGTATATACAATGTTGTTAAAAAATGAATAATTCACATGCCACAGACAGTAGGTGCATCTGCGTAACTGGCGAAAGCCGGCCTGCCGAGGTAGAATCGTAATTGTTATTATGGTGCTTAACCCTTGTGTGTCTGCTGCGTGTGGATATGCAAGGGTTTTTATTTTCAACGGAGCAGGGTCTCCATTTTAGTTTGAAGGAGGTGGAAAATTTGCCTAAGGAAAAAGTTCTGAATCAAAAACGTGAAGTTGTCGAAGGTATCAGTAATAAGATGAAAGCAGCGAAAGCTATGGTTTTTGCTGATTACAGAGGATTGACAGTAGAACAGGATACCCAGCTCAGAAACGCATTGAGGACAGCCGGTGTTGATTACAAGGTTGTAAAAAACACGCTTACCCGGTTTGCTGCCAATGAGAATGGACTTAACGGTCTGGACACCTATCTGAACGGACCTACAGCAATGGCATCAAGTGATTCTGATCCGGTTGCTCCTGCTAAGATATTGAGCGAGTATGCTAAAAAGTATGACAAGCTTGAAATTAAAGTTGGTGTAGTCGAAGGGAAGATTATTGATCCCAATGGTGTTAAAGCTCTGGCCGAACTGCCGTCGAGAGAAGTTCTCGTCGCAAGGGTGCTTGCTGGTTTCAATGCACCGATATCCGGCTTTGTCAATGTTCTTAACGGAAACCTCAGAGGCCTTGTTGTGGCTCTGAATGCAATTGCACAAAAGAAAGCGGAAGCTTAGTGTCAAATAAAAATTTAAATTAAAATTTATGGAGGTATTTTTAAAATGGCTAGCGATAAAGTATTAAAATTAATTGAAGATGTAAAAGCGTTGACAGTATTGGAACTGTCCGAACTCGTAAAAGCTCTTGAAGAAGAATTCGGCGTATCAGCAGCAGCTCCCATGGCAGTAGCAGCAGCTCCTGCAGCAGGCGCAGCAGCAGCGGCTCCAGCTGAAGAAAAGACTGAGTTCAACGTAATCCTCAAGGACGTTGGCGCAGAAAAGATCAAGGTTATCAAGGTTGTCAGAGAATTGACAGGTCTTGGACTCAAGGAAGCAAAAGATCTCGTTGACGGCGCACCGAAGACCGTTAAAGAGAATGTAACCAAGGAAGAAGCTGCTTCCATGGAAGCTAAGTTTAAAGAAGTCGGCGCTAGCGTCGAAATCAAGTAATTATAAGCGAAGAAAAAGTGTCTCGTGCAGAGGCACTTTTTTTTGAGTACGGGGGGCCGCTTTTGACCGCACAAAAGCGTCGGAAAACGCGTCCCTCAACGCCGTGGAGGCTGTCAGGGCACTGTAAAAAGGCTTCGGCTGCACCAGCGTTTTGGCGGGAACCGTTTGCGGTCGGAATAGATTCGCCATCGTGGTGACTATTCCTAAAATGCGCATCGTGCGCATTTTACCACAGACGGTTAACGTCAAACCGGGTACAGCTCAAAGCCTTTTAAACACACATTATTGTCTCCGATGTCACTTCAAAGCCGCTTCTGAGAGCCGCAGGCTGCCCCCGGAGAGACATCGGAGGGACACTAAAGAGGCACCAGAGGCACAACAAAGGCGCTAATAAGAGTGTAAAAAAAGTTTTACAAATGTACTCAATTTTAAATGGTTCTTAAGTGGTATGTTTTTTGCCGCTTAAGAATCATTTGGAATTGCTAATACATTGTAAAGCTTTTTTTATTGCGCCCTGACAGCCTCCGCGGCATTGAGCGGCGCCTTTTCCACCGCTTTTGGGCGGTCAAAAGCGGTACTCCACAGCCTCAAAAGCGGTACTCCATAGCCTTAAAATGGTACTATCATGGGAATTTATGTACCCCTCGTGGGCAATAAAAAAATCTGTTGACATGTAGACAGCGGTATGCTAAAATTATAAACTGCGTTGTTATAAGACTTGTATTATTTTTAGAAGAAACGACCGAATCCGGTCGACAATTTTGATTATAACACAGGGGAATAAAATGCACAAGAATTGTTAATAACTAATTAATGGTTTTGGGCAATTTGACGAAAATACCAGGTTGAGATTCGTGAATATTGTCTGTAGGCTAAGCCCCAAAGAGCTTTTAATAATACTACTAAAAGCTTTTAAATATGCACCGGTGTGTCAGACTGAAACTGCCGGTGATCCGGTTGGATTGCATGAATGCAACCTTTCATGAAACGGAAAAATTTTTCATATGAAAAATTCCGTTGGAAAGCGAAAAATTTCGGAATCTGAGAGTTTTTGCGAAAGCAATTATTTCAGAAAGCGAAAAAATTCGCAAAATGCTCAATTTGTAACAAGTCATAATTTATGAGGTGATTTTTAATGGTACATCCCGTTCAACTGGGCCGGAATACAAGGATGAGTTATTCCAAGATTGATGAAGTCCTGGATATGCCCAACCTGATTGAGGTGCAGAAAAACTCTTACAAATGGTTTCTTGATGTGGGACTGAGAGAGGTATTCAGGGACGTTTCGCCGATACAGGATTACACCGGCAACCTGATTTTGGAGTTTCCAGATTACAAACTCGAAGATGACAATCCAAAGTACAGTGTTGAAGAATGCAAGGAAAGAGATACTACATATTCCGCTCCGCTTAAAGTAAAGGTACGTCTTATAAACAAAGAGACCGGCGAAGTCAAGGAACAGGAAATTTTTATGGGAGATTTTCCTTTGATGACGGACAATGGCACCTTTGTCATTAACGGGGCTGAAAGAGTAATTGTCAGCCAGCTGGTAAGGTCACCGGGGATATATTTCTCAACCAAAGTTGACAGAACCGGTAAACAGCTCTATTCAACAACTGTCATACCGAACCGCGGAGCGTGGCTGGAATATGAAACAGATTCCAACGATGTCATGTCCGTACGTATCGACAGGACAAGGAAACTTCCAATAACCGTTCTGCTTCGTGCACTTGGTTATGGGACCGATCTTTCCATTACGGAGTTACTTGGTGATGATGAAAGAATTCTTGCGACCATACAAAAGGATAATGCAAAGACAACAGAAGAGGGCCTGATTGAAATATACAAAAGGCTGAGACCAGGCGAGCCACCGACGGTGGAGAGTGCGACAACACTTATGAACAGCCTGTTTTTTGACCCTAAAAGGTACGACCTCGCGAAATTCGGAAGATTTAAGTTCAACAAGAAATTAGCGATTTCCAATAGGATTGCCGGTTTTAAATCTGCTGAAAAGATTGTAAATCCCCTCACCGGAGAAATACTTGTTGGAGAAGATGAAATCATCAGCAGAGATAAGGCGAATGTCATACAAGATTCCGGCATCAATTCCGTTTACCTGAATATTGAAGGAAAAAAGATCAGGGTAATCGGAAACGGTACGGTCGATCTGAAATCGCATGTCAATTTTGACACGACTGATATCGGAATTACTGAGAAAGTACGTTTTGATATTCTCAAAAAGCTTATGGACGAGAACCAAACTGATGAGGATCTGAAAAAGGCCGTCATTGAAAATATAGATACGCTTGTTCCAAAATATATTACGGTTAATGACATCCTGTCCTCCATCAACTATCTAATACACCTTAATTATGGGGTAGGTTACCCGGATGATATCGACCATCTGGGCAACAGAAGGCTCCGCTGCGTGGGTGAGCTTCTCCAGAATCAATTCAGGATAGGTCTTGCGAGGATGGAAAGAGTCGTAAGGGAAAGAATGACCATCCAGGATATCGACATTGTGACCCCGCAGGCATTAATCAATATAAGGCCTGTTGCTGCTGCAATCAAAGAATTTTTTGGAAGCAGCCAGCTGTCACAATTTATGGATCAGACAAACCCACTCGCCGAACTGACTCATAAGAGAAGGCTCAGTGCACTCGGACCGGGAGGTCTCAGCAGAGAACGCGCAGGATTTGAAGTCCGAGACGTACATCACTCGCATTATGGCCGCATGTGTCCGATAGAGACGCCTGAAGGCCCGAACATCGGCCTTATAGGTTCATTGAGTACTTATGCAAGGATTAATGAGTATGGATTCATTGAAGCTCCTTACAGAAGGATCGACAAGGCAAAGAACCTCGTATCGGATGAAATAACCTACCTGACAGCGGATGAAGAAGACAAATATATTGTTGCACAAGCGAATGAACCTCTTGATGAAAACGGCAAATTCGTTGCAAAAAAAGTGCTTTCCAGATTCAGGGATGATATCCTTGAAGTTGAAAGAGACCGCGTCGACTTCATGGATGTATCGCCGAAGCAGCTTGTATCGGTAGCAACAGCCATGATTCCATTCCTCGAGAACGACGACGCAAATCGTGCCCTGATGGGTTCGAACATGCAGCGGCAGGCAGTTCCTCTGATCAAGCCGCAGTCCCCGATCATCGGCACCGGTATTGAATACAAGGCTGCAAAAGATTCAGGTACTGTATTGCTTGCTAAAAATGCAGGTACGGTAGAGCGGGTATCCGCAAATGAGATTACGATCCGCGCCAAGAGTGGAAAGAAGGACTCCTACAAGCTTCTGAAATATATTCGCTCGAACCAGGGTACTTGTATCAACCAAAGGCCCATCGTCAGAAAAGGTGAAATCCTTGAAAAAGGGGATGTCATTGCTGACGGACCTTCTACCGACACCGGTGAAATAGCACTCGGCAAGAACATCCTCATTGGGTTCATGACCTGGGAAGGTTACAATTACGAAGATGCTATCCTGATCAGTGAAAAGATGGTAAAGGATGATGTCTTCACCTCCATCCATATTGAGGAATACGAAGCCGAGTCCAGAGACACAAAACTAGGACCTGAGGAAATTACACGGGACATCCCCAATGTCAGTGAAGAATCCCTTAAGGATCTTGATGACAGAGGTATCATCAGAATAGGCGCGGAAGTCAGGGCAGGAGACATCCTTGTAGGAAAGGTTACCCCAAAAGGTGAGACCGAACTGACAGCTGAAGAAAGACTCTTGAGAGCGATCTTCGGTGAAAAGGCAAGGGAAGTCAGGGATACGTCGCTGAGAGTACCACATGGTGAATCCGGTATTATTGTCGATGTTAAGGTATTTACAAGAGAAAATGGCGATGAGCTGCCTCCGGGAGTGAATCAGCTGGTAAGATGCTATATTGCACAGAAAAGAAAGATATCGGTCGGAGACAAGATGGCAGGAAGGCATGGTAACAAGGGTGTTATCTCAAGGATACTCCCTGAAGAGGATATGCCGTTCCTCCCGGACGGAACTCCGCTTGAAATAGTGCTCAACCCATTGGGTGTCCCTTCACGTATGAATATCGGACAGGTGCTTGAAGTCCATCTTGGCTATGCTGCCAAGGCACTTGGCTGGAAGATCGCGACTCCTGTATTTGACGGCGCGACAGAGGATGACATCGTGGAAACGCTTTTAAAAGCAGGACACTCCGCAGATGGGAAGACTGTATTATACGATGGAAGAACGGGAACTCCTTTTGAAAACCGTGTAACGGTTGGATACATGTATATATTGAAATTGGCCCATTTGGTCGATGACAAGATCCATGCTCGTTCGACAGGCCCGTACTCGCTGGTTACCCAGCAGCCTTTGGGCGGCAAGGCGCAGTTCGGCGGACAGAGATTCGGAGAAATGGAAGTCTGGGCTCTGGAAGCATACGGAGCAGCCTATACATTGCAGGAAATACTTACAGTAAAGTCGGATGACGTGGTGGGCAGGGTCAAGACCTACGAATCCATCGTCAAAGGCGAAAACGTGCCGGAGCCGGGCATCCCGGAATCGTTCAAAGTATTGATCAAGGAATTGCAGAGTCTTGCACTTGATGTAAAGGTCTACTCGGAAGAGCGCGAAGAGATTGCAATCAAGGAGTCTACCGAGGACGAACTTGAAGAATTGAATGTCAACATTGAAGGTCGCGAGGATGAAACACCCCTTACCGACTATGAGGAGATCGGTGATGACATTATGGAAGATGAAATTGATATGGACGATTTCGACCTTGGAGAAATCGGAAATACAGGAGAGAATCTGGAAGAAACGCTGGGCGAAGATTTATTCTCTGAAGATGAAGACTTTGCAGACAATCTGGAAGATGAGGATTTTTAGAAGGGAGATTGGGCCATGTTTGAAATGAATAATTTTGATGCAATTAAAATTGGTTTAGCTTCCCCCGAAAAAATCAGAGAATGGTCGAGGGGCGAGGTAAAAAAACCTGAAACGATTAATTACAGGACCTTGAAGCCTGAAAGGGACGGTCTTTTCTGCGAGAGGATCTTTGGACCGCAAAAGGACTGGGAATGTCACTGCGGTAAATATAAGAGGATCAGATACAAAGGTATCGTATGTGACAGATGCGGCGTCGAGGTGACGCGCTCCAAAGTAAGAAGAGAGCGCATGGGCCATATCGAGCTGGCTGCACCGGTTTCACACATCTGGTATTTCAAGGGGATTCCGAGCAGGATGGGACTTATACTTGATATGTCCCCAAGAGCGCTGGAAAAGATATTATATTTTGCGTCGTATGTTGTCATTGATCCCGGTCAGACTCCGCTTTCCAAAAAGCAGATACTGACAGAAAAGGAATATAGGGACAGCGTAGATAAGTTTGGTTACAAATTCAAGGCTGGCATGGGTGCAGAGGCTGTCAAGGATCTATTGATGGAAATTGATCTCGAGAAGCAGTCCAAGGAATTGAGGGCGGATCTCGAGGATGCTTCAGGCCAGAAGAGAATCAGGACCATAAAGAGGCTCGAAGTGGTTGAAGCATTCAGGCTATCACAAAACAGGCCGGAGTGGATGATCATGGATGTCGTACCGGTCATTCCGCCTGAACTCCGTCCCATGGTTCAGTTGGATGGCGGAAGGTTTGCAACCTCCGACCTCAATGACCTGTACAGACGTGTCATCAACAGGAATAACCGCCTCAAGAGGCTGCTTGACCTTGGCGCACCCGATATCATTGTCAGAAACGAAAAGAGGATGCTGCAGGAAGCTGTAGATGCCCTCATAGATAACGGAAGAAGGGGAAGACCAGTTACAGGTCCCGGCAACAGACCCCTGAAATCATTGTCAGACATGTTGAAGGGAAAGCAGGGACGTTTCCGCCAGAACCTTCTGGGAAAGCGTGTTGACTATTCCGGACGTTCGGTTATCGTTGTCGGTCCGGACTTGAAGATTTTCCAGTGCGGTCTCCCGAAGGAAATGGCGCTGGAACTCTTTAAGCCATTTGTCATGAAAAAGCTTGTCAATGACGGGCTTGCACATAATATTAAGAGTGCAAAGAGAATGGTCGAAAGGGTAAAGAATGAAGTCTGGGATGTACTTGAGGAAGTCATCAAGGAACACCCTGTACTTCTCAACCGTGCTCCTACACTTCATAGACTGGGTATTCAGGCATTTGAACCTGTACTCGTCGAAGGAAAGGCCTTGAAGCTGCATCCGCTGGTATGTACGGCATACAACGCCGATTTCGACGGCGACCAGATGGCTGTCCATGTTCCGCTGTCGGCGGAAGCACAGGCGGAGGCGAGATTCCTGATGCTTTCAGCAAACAATCTGCTGGCGCCGAAGGATGGCAAGCCGATTACCGTACCTACACAGGATATGGTATTGGGAAGCTACTACCTCACAATCGAGCGCGAGGGTGAGAATGGTGAAGGCAAGGTTTTCGGTTCGCTTGATGAAGCTGTGATGGCTTATGAATCGGGATTTTTGGGATTACATGCAAAGATAAAGGTCAGACTCGAAAAGATCATCGACGGTAAGCTGACCAAAAAGATCATCGAATGCACAGTAGGCAAACTTCTGTTTAATGAAGCAATTCCGCAGGATTTGGGCTATGTTGACAGATCCGATCCCGACAAGCTTTTCGATCTGGAAGTTACCGTTCTGGTTACCAAAAAGGAACTGGGCAAGATCATTGACAAGTGTATAAAGGTTCATGGTACAACTGAGACTGCAATAGTTCTGGACAGGATCAAAGCACTCGGCTTCAAATATTCAACCAGAGGCGCAATCACAGTCAGCGTTTCAGACATGGTAATACCGGATGTAAAGAAGAGATATATTGATGAAACGGAAGAGAGAATAGACAATATCACAAAGATGTACAAGAGGGGTCTCATTTCCGAAGAGGAAAGATACAACTCCGTCATACAGGCTTGGACAGAAACCGGTGAGAATCTTACACAGGCTCTCCTGGCCCAGCTTGACAGATTCAACCCGATATTCATGATGTCGCAGTCGGGAGCCCGAGGCAGTATCAGTCAGATTAAGCAGCTTTCAGGTATGAGAGGACTAATGGCTGATACCTCCGGCAAAACGCTGGAAATTCCGATCAGGGCGAATTTCCGTGAAGGCCTAAATGTACTGGAGTATTTCATATCCACACACGGAGCCAGAAAAGGTCTTGCCGATACTGCTCTCAGAACGGCTGACTCAGGTTATCTTACAAGACGTCTGGTCGATGTAAGCCAGGATGTAATTGTCAGGGAGATTGACTGCGGAACGAAGAAAGGCATAGAAGTATTCGATGTCAAGGACGGAAGCGAAGTAATAGAAGGTCTTGCAGAGAGATTGGTCGGCAGGTATACCGTAGAGCCGATCGTTCATCCTGAAACGGGAGAAATTCTTGTAGCCGGTGATAAGAGAATTACGGATGCAGAAGCCAATAAGGTAGCGAAATCCGGGCTGAAAAAGGCAAAGATCAGATCAATGCTGACCTGCCATTCCGAATATGGTGTATGCGCCAAGTGCTATGGTTCAAACCTGGCGACCAATGAAGATGTAAATGTGGGAGAAGCAGTCGGAATCATAGCTGCACAGTCCATCGGCGAACCTGGTACCCAGCTGACGATGAGAACCTTCCATACCGGCGGTGTTGCAGGAGACGACATCACACAGGGACTTCCCCGTGTAGAGGAACTTTTTGAAGCCAGGAAGCCGAAAGGTCTTGCAGTGATTTCAGAGATACCCGGTACTATTAAGATCAGTGAGACGAAAAAGAAGAGGGAAGTCATTGTTACAACGGAGGATGGGGAAGCACGTACGTATCTCATTCCTTACGGTTCCAGAATAAAAGTCTCGGATGGGGATATTGTGGAAGCAGGTGATGAGATTACAGAAGGATCCGTCAACCCGCATGACATATTGAAGATAAAAGGCATCAAGGGCGTGCAATCCTATCTGTTGCAGGAAGTGCAGAGGGTTTACCGGCTGCAGGGTGTTGATATCAATGACAAGCATATTGAAGTAATCGTCAGGCAGATGCTCAGGAAGGTCAAGATTGATGATGCCGGCGATACCAATATGCTGCCGGGCGGACTTGTCGACATGTTTGATTACGAAGAGGAGAACGCGCGGGTAACAGCGGAAGGTTTGAGGCCGGCAGACGGCAAGAGGACCCTGCTTGGTATCACCAAAGCTTCACTTGCTACGGAATCATTCCTCTCTGCGGCTTCATTCCAGGAAACCACAAGGGTATTAACCGAAGCGGCAATAAAAGGCAAGGTAGATCCACTGGTCGGGTTGAAGGAAAATGTCATCATAGGTAAACTGATACCTGCAGGAACAGGAATGAGCCGGTACAAGGACATTAATATAAGCACCGTAATAGAGTAACGGATAAATACGCTGCAAAAAAGTTTTAGTTTAGGCAATAAAGGCTGAAGGGCAGGTGGGATCGCTAAAATCCCACCTGTAAACATGGCTTGGACCGACACACCCGGATACGTTTATCTTGACAAACAAATCATTGCGGTGATAAAATATTTCAGTGCGTATTTTCAAGGTAAGGGAACATGACGCAAGAGCAGAGGTAAGATATTAAAAGTCAGATTTTGGGCCTTCCTTTGATGCAGTACCTCAAATCTGTACTCCGGTATCGGTTTCTCTTCTCTATAATTTCGGAATGTCCCAATATCCGGGTTTGGTTCATGTTTTGTTTAAAGCATAACAGCTTCTAAAAGAGGGAAAGGTGCAAATCAGTGCTTGAGGTATTGAAAAGCGGCAATAAGGCTATAGGGATCAAACAAACCCTGAAAGCAGTAGAAAGTGATACTGCAAAAATTGTTTTTATTGCAAGGGATGCTGATGAAAAAATAGTCACAACTCTAAAGGAGCTTTGCCTCTCCAAATCAGTTGAAATAGAATATGTTGAAGCCATGAAACTGCTTGGCAAAGCCTGTGGTATAGAAGTCGGCGCATCGGCGGTCTGTCTTTTGAAATAGGGGAAAAAAGAAAAATGGGCAACAACTAAATTCAAATATTATTTTTTATGAAAGGAGGTGTGTTGATGCCAACATTTAATCAGATGGTCAGGAAGGGAAGAGAAACAGTACAGTACAAGTCAACGGCTCCAGCTCTTCAAAAGGGCTTGAACTCTTTAAAAAAGAGGTCGGTTGATATTAGTTCTCCTCAGAAAAGAGGCGTGTGTACCGTTGTCAGAACTACAACCCCAAAGAAACCGAACTCAGCTTTGAGAAAGGTTGCAAGGGTACGTTTGACAAACGGAATTGAAGTAACTGCTTATATTCCCGGTATAGGCCACAATCTTCAGGAACACAGTGTTGTTCTCATCAGAGGCGGCAGGGTAAAGGATCTACCTGGCGTAAGATACCACATAATCAGGGGTACTCTTGATACAGCAGGTGTTGCAAAGAGAATGCAAAGCCGTTCCAAGTATGGAGCAAAGAGGCCGAAAGCTGGCGCAGTAAAGAAGTAAAAGCCGGCAAAGCCAATCAGTAAGGTGCTAAGTATGGTGTAAACAATAAAAATTGAGTGACTACAGCGTAGTTGCTGTTGATTTATAAATTACATGTACGGACGCACTGACGAGGACCATCAGGTCCCGAGTACCTCAATGGGGAACATGTACCCCAAAGATCAGAAGGGGAAATACTTTAAACCCGTGCAACATGCATCATGAGTAACTTAACTCATCATTGCATGCGGGTGTATCCCCTATCATTAAACAGACAAGGAGGGAAGTAAAGTGCCAAGAAAAGGACATACTCCAAAAAGAGACGTTCTGCCTGATCCGATTTATAATGATAAAGTCGTAACAAAGCTGATCAATAATATCATGCTTGACGGCAAGAGGGGAGTAGCTCAGAAAATTTGCTATGAAGCTTTTGATATCATAAAGGAAAAGACCGGTAAGGAACCTCTCGAAGTATTTGAACAGGCAATGAACAATATTATGCCTGTGTTGGAAGTAAAGGCCAGAAGGGTCGGTGGTGCCACCTATCAGGTGCCCATGGAGGTAAGACCTGAAAGAAGGCAAGCTCTTGGTTTGAGATGGTTGACCGACTATTCTCGTAAAAGAGGCGAAAAGACAATGAAGGAAAGACTTGCAGGAGAGCTCATGGATGCTGTCAACGGACAGGGCAGTGCCTTCAAAAAGAAGGAAGACACCCACAAGATGGCGGAAGCCAACAAGGCTTTTGCGCATTACCGCTGGTAAACGTATAGCTGCAAAACTGTGTTGGTATTTCAATAATGGTTTCACAGCACGACGTAATATAACATGATGAAATAAGCATCATACAGGATTGAACTTATCGAGGAAGAAAGGAGGCAATTATGCCCAGGCAATTTAGTTTGGAAAATACGAGGAATATCGGTATCATGGCTCACATAGATGCCGGTAAGACTACGACCACGGAACGTATCCTGTATTATACCGGAAAACTGCATAAAATGGGAGAAGTTCACGAGGGTGCCGCTACAATGGACTGGATGGAGCAGGAACAGGAAAGAGGTATTACAATCACCTCAGCTGCTACTACAGCACAATGGAAGGGGAACAGAATCAATATCATAGATACGCCGGGGCACGTTGACTTTACGGTCGAGGTTGAAAGATCTCTGCGAGTTCTCGATGGTTCAGTAACACTTTTCTGTGCAAAGGGAGGCGTTGAACCTCAGTCTGAAACCGTCTGGAGACAGGCTGACAAATATAACGTACCGCGCCTTGCATATGTTAATAAAATGGATATTATGGGTGCTGATTTTTATAACTGCATCCATATGATGAAGGACAGACTGAAAGCCAATGCTGTTCCGATTCAGCTACCTATCGGCAAGGAAGAAAATTTCCAGGGGATAGTCGACCTTGTTACCCTAAAGGCTTCCTTCTACAAGGATGAAATGGGAAAAGTAGTAGAAGAAGGTCCGATACCGGAAGACATGGCCGATGTTGTTGATAAATATCGTAACATTTTAATTGAAGCTGTTGCTGAACAAGATGAGAACTTAATGAATAAATACCTTGAAGGTGAAGAACTGACCGAAGAGGAAATACGTGCAGGAATCAGAAAGGCAACTATTTCTGTAAGCATGATACCCGTTACTTGTGGGTCATCCTATAAGAACAAAGGTGTACAACAGCTTATGGATTGTGTTGTGGATTACATGCCTTCACCATTGGATGTACCCGCTATCAGGGGAGTCGCAACGGATGATGACGAAGCGGAACTTGAAAGACCTCCGGTTGATGATGGACCGTTTGCCGCTCTGGCATTTAAAATCATGGCAGATCCCTTTGTTGGAAAACTCTGCTTTTTCAGGGTTTATTCCGGAAAGTTAAGTTCAGGGTCCTATGTTATGAATTCTACCAAGAACAAGAAGGAACGTATCGGAAGAATCCTTCAGATGCATGCAAATCACAGGGAAGACATTGATATGGTTTACTCGGGAGACATCGCGGCAGCGGTAGGTCTTAAAGATACTACCACAGGGGATACCCTTTGCAGTGATGATGCTCCGATCATACTGGAGTCCATGGATTTCCCGGAACCTGTTATCCATGTCGCGGTTGAGCCAAAAACAAAAGCCGGACAGGACAAGATGGTAATGGCACTGATGAAGCTATCCGAAGAGGATCCTACATTTAAGGCGCACACGGACCAGGAAACCGGTCAGACCATCATTTCCGGTATGGGTGAACTGCATCTTGAAATCATCGTCGACAGAATGATGAGGGAATTCAAAGTTGAGGCAAATGTAGGACAACCGCAGGTTGCCTACAAGGAAACCATCCGCAAGGCAGTCAGGTCAGAAGGTAAATTCATCAGGCAGTCAGGCGGTAAAGGACAATATGGTCATTGCATATTGGAAATCGAGCCACAGGAACCTGGAACGGGATATACTTTTGTCAACAAGGTTGTCGGAGGCTCTATTCCAAAGGAATATATTTCACCCATAGATGACGGTATTCAGGAAGCCATGAAAAATGGTATTTTGGGCGGTTATCAGATGCTTGATATTAAAGTAACTGTAGTTGACGGTTCATATCATGAAGTCGACTCGTCTGAAATGGCTTTCAAAATAGCAGGCTCCATGGGTTTCAAGGAAGGCTGCCGCAAGGCGGATCCTGTACTGCTCGAACCTGTTATGAAAGTGGACGTTGTTGTACCTGAGATGTACATGGGCGATGTCATGGGCGATCTGAATTCCCGCAGGGGAAGGATAGACGGCATGGAGAGCAGAGCAGGCGCACAGGTTATTACTTCACATGTGCCGCTTGCGAACATGTTCGGATATGCAACTGAACTTCGTTCAAGAACTCAGGGAAGAGGCGTATTCACAATGCAATTCAGCCACTATGAAGAGGTTCCCAGGAACATTCAGGAATCTGTTTTAAAGTAGGCTAAGCTTATTAAACAAATTATAACAATTTTATTCAGTATTTACTGAAACAAAGGGAGGAGATTTAACAATGGGTAAGGCAAAATTTGAAAGAACAAAGCCCCACGTTAACATTGGAACGATAGGTCACGTAGACCACGGTAAGACTTCATTGACAGCTGCTATTACAAAGGTATTGGGTTTCTCCGGTAAAGCAAACTACACAGCTTATGACCAGATTGACAAAGCACCTGAAGAAAAAGCAAGAGGAATCACGATCTCTACAGCTCACGTTGAATATGAAACAGACAAGAGACATTATGCTCATGTTGACTGCCCCGGCCATGCTGACTATGTCAAGAACATGATTACCGGTGCTGCCCAGATGGACGGCGCAATCCTTGTTGTTTCCGCTGCAGACGGCCCGATGCCCCAGACCAGGGAGCACATACTCCTTGCAGGTCAGGTTGGCGTTCCTTATATCGTTGTATTTCTGAACAAGTGTGACATGGTTGATGATGAAGAACTCATTGAACTTGTTGAAATGGAACTCAGAGAATTGCTCAATACGTACGATTTTGACGGTGACAATATTCCGATCATCAGAGGATCAGCTCTGGTTGCTCTTGAAAGCACCTCTACAGATGCAAGTGCTCCCGAGTATAAAGGCATTCTTGAACTCATGGATGCTGTAGACAGTTATATTCCTACACCTACAAGAGCAACTGACAAGCCTTTCATCATGCCTGTAGAGGATGTTTTCTCCATCACTGGCCGTGGTACTGTTGCCACCGGCAGAGTTGAAAGAGGACAGGTTAAGGTCGGCGAAGAAGTTGAAATCGTTGGTCTGATGGATGCTCCAAGGAAATCTGTTGTTACTGGTGTTGAAATGTTCAGAAAGCTTCTTGATCAGGCTGTTGCCGGCGATAACATCGGCTGCCTGCTCAGAGGTGTTCAGAGGAACGAAGTTGAAAGAGGACAGGTTATTGCCAAGCCGGGATCTATCAAACCACATACCCATTACAAATCTCAGGTCTATGTTCTGACTAAGGAAGAAGGCGGCAGACATACTCCTTTCTTCAATGGTTACAGACCGCAGTTCTATTTCAGGACTACCGACGTTACCGGTGTTGCTGAACTTCCTGCAGGTGTTGAAATGTGCATGCCTGGTGACCACATCCAGATGACGATCAAGCTCATTACTCCGATCGCTATGGAAGAAGGACTGAAGTTTGCTATCCGTGAGGGCGGCAGAACTGTTGGATCCGGAACTGTTACAGGTATCATCGAATAATCTAAACTCAGATATTAAAGAGAGAACCGCTTGAAATACAGCGGTTCTTTTTTTGTTGTGGGTGGTATACTTCTGATAAGGGAGGGATTTTTGAAATATGAAGATATATATTGCTCTATTACGTGGAATTAATGTGGGAGGAAAGAATATCATCAGGATGGCTGACTTAAAACGTATGTTTGAAAGGATTGGACTTTTTGAGGTGCAGACATATATTCAAAGCGGCAATGTCTTGTTCAGATCGGAAGAGGAAGAGGAATCACTGCGCAGCAAAATCGAGCAGGAGATCCTGATTGTATTTCAAATATCAGTAACTGTTGTTTTGAGGACATTTGAGGAACTGGAGAAAATTATTCTCAATTGCCCATTTACTGATGAAGAGGTAGCAGAGGCGGACACTTCATCGCAGGCAGAGAGCCTTTATGTTTCACTGATGACCCATGTCCTTCCACAAGAAAAGAGGGAATACCTGAGCATTTATGAAAATGAATTTGAAAAGTACCGGATCATTGGACGGGAAATTTTTCTTTTATTCCATCAAGGTATTCGGAATTCAAAGCTTGCCAATAGCCTGCAAAAGCTTGGTGTACCAGCAACAGTGCGAAATTGGAAAACAATTGGAAAACTGGTTGAATTGGCAAAGAACATGGAAGCAGGTGCAACTAATATAAATATTGCGCAGTGAATATAAACCAGATGCAGCCAATATGAATATTGCGCAGTGAATATATAAATACGAATCTACTATAAATCAGGTGCAGTGTATGAATAAAATTATATGAATAAAACAATTTACA
>JAEWQC010000024.1 GCA_023399355.1 Bacillota bacterium
ATCAATTCCTGGGCATTTCAGATATTTGGTATAAAAATATACTGGTATGGCGTCATTATCGCGCTTGGGTTTCTGGCAGCCGTACTTCTCGCAATGAGAAGCTGTAAAAAATACGACATCGAGCAGGATGATATTCTAGACCTTGTACTTTTTACCGCACCTGCGGCTATTATAGGTGCAAGGCTGTACTACGTCATATTCAGCTGGGGCTCGTTCAAGGATAATCTTCTGGATGTATTCAAGACCAGAAACGGAGGGCTGGCTGTATACGGCGGTGTTATCGGCGCATTTATCGTAGCCTGGTTTTTTGCAAAAAAGAAAAAGATCCCATTTTTGCATCTGCTTGATTTTGGAGTTCCCTATCTTGCACTTGGACAGGCTATCGGCCGCTGGGGGAATTTCGTCAACCATGAAGCGTTTGGAACAATGACCACTCTGCCATGGCGTATGAATGGAGACGTATACAATAATTACCTGCAGGGTTTGTCTCAAAACGTTGACCTTTCAAAAGCAGGTGTGCATCCTACATTCCTGTATGAATCCCTGTTGGACTTTGCAATTTTCCTATTTCTCTCAAACTACAGGAAAAAGAAAAAGATTACGGGAGAAGTGCTGTTCCTTTACCTTATATTATATGGAGCAGGCAGATTCCTGATTGAAGGACTAAGGACGGACAGCCTGATGGTCGGCATGAGTATGAGAGTGTCTCAAATGCTTTCACTGCTTCTTGTGCTGGTGTTCACCATATTATTCATATACGGACGTTTTAAGAAAAACAAGACGGAAGCAGAGGAACCGGTTGACCTTGGACAAAGCCAGTACGGTTCGCTGCTGATGAGGTTGAGGGAAGAGGAAAAGGCTGAGACTGAGGAAAAAGCAGTGCATCATTTGTCATCGGCAGAAGAGGATGAAGGTACTTTGACGGTAAACGAAGAAGTACATGAGGGTGCTGAGCAGGATAAAACCGGAGATGCTGAATCGGAATCAGCAGAGTAGAAGGAGTAGTTAGCGTGGAATTGCAGGAGATAAAAGCAGAGATAGAAGCGATAAAGTCAGAACTTGGTAAATTGATTGACGCTGATGCCAGCTTTAATGAAATATATGAGACAAGCCTCCGGTTGGACAAGCTTATCGTCATATTTCAGAAGAATAGTTACAGGACAAATGTCCATCAGAATTAAATGCTCGGAAGATTGTCCATGTCACTACCACAAGGGTGGATGCAATGTATTTTGTTGAGAAGACCAAGGGCACAAATTATTTGAAGCAATTTGATTATCTGCTTTTTGCGGCTATTTTATTGTTGTCGGTTATCGGGATAATCGTATTGAGAAGCGCAATCGGAGAAGCTACCATGACAGATTTATGGCTGAAACAGTTGATTTGTCTGTCTATTGGCATTGTACTCTGTATTATGATATGCGCAATGGATTACAAGGATTTTAAAACGCTTGGGATATTACTCTATGTGGGTAGTATCTTTCTGCTGGTACTTGTGTTGTTCATTGGCAAAGAGGTAAATGGCAGCAAAAGCTGGCTTCCTTTTCCTGTGATCGGTGCTTTTCAACCCTCCGAACTCGCAAAGGTGGCATTTGCAGTTGTAATACCTGTATTTTTCGAGCGGTTGAAGGATGGACAGGACATAGGCAGAAATGTCGGGAAGCTTCTATTCTATACTGCGATGCCAATTGGATTGATATTCCTTCAGAGGGATGTCGGTACAGCTCTGGTATTTATTTTTTGCTTTATAATAATGCTTTTCATCTATGGCATACCATACCGGTACTTTTTCATAGCTTTAGGGTCATTTGTTGCTCTTGCCCCGGTGCTGTGGTTTATTGTAATACCAGCCAAATTCCCGCATATTAAAAACAGGATACTTACATTTATTTTTCCTGAAATGGATCTACAGGACAAAGGCCTCCAGGTGTTCCGCTCAAAAATGACGATCGGTTCCGGACAGCTCTATGGGAAAGGCTTGTTCCATGGGTTGCAGACGCAGAACAGCAGCCCGCTCGTAAGTACCTTCAATGTTCCTGAAAAACAGAATGATTTCATTTTTTCTGTAATAGGTGAGGAAATGGGCTTTATTGGCTCAATCATTGTCATACTGATCATTTTCTTTATACTGATGCGTTGCATATATATAGCAATGAATTCAAGGGATGCGTACGGGTCTTTCATGGTCATTTGCATTGCCTCCATACTCGGATTTCATTTTATTGAAAATATCGGCATGTGCATCGGCGTACTTCCTGTAACTGGAATACCGCTTCCGTTTATTAGTCAGGGAGGCAGCTCGCTGATTACTAATTTTCTGAATGTCGGCATACTCCTAAGTGTGTCCATGCGGCGAAAGAAGGCCATTTTCAACAGTTCGCAATAGCTGTGGCTATAAAGTGAAAAAATAGATTGTAATTTTATTAAGGGACAATTCCTGTTCTGTTTATAAAAACAGCAGGGATGGTCCCTTTTTTTGTCTCTTGTTATGAAGCACTTTATAGTACTATTTACCTATCTTCAAAAAAATATCTTGAAAAATATTAATTTATGCTTTAAAATAGAGACAAGTGGTTCGAAATGGGCTAAAGTGGTTGGAAGTGGATAATAGAGGTGAATGAATTGTTCTATGGAACGTATCAGCATACTATAGATCCCAAAGGCAGAGTGATTATTCCTGCTGCCTTCAGGGATGACAGCAAGCTGAAACTGATGATTGCAAAGGCTCCGGATGAGTGCCTTTTCATTTTCTCCATGGAACAATGGGAAAAAATGTGTGCAAAACTCGATGCGCTGCTTGTTTCAGACAGCGATGCTCAGGACTTCAGCAGGTGGTTTTATTCCAGTGCATCTCTTTGCGAACTGGATAAGAATTCCCGTATACTGGTTCCACCTGAATTAAGGACATACGCCAGCCTTGAAAAAGATATCACCATCATCGGAGTTGGATCAAAAGCTGAAGTATGGAACAGGACAAATTTGGAAACCTATATGAAGCAGGATACTTTCGCCCGCAAGAATATTAAGGATATGATGAAGAAGCTTGGTATTTAAAGCTTAGTGAAAATACCGGGAGGAAACTGATGGACTTTAACCACAGACCGGTTTTGCTGGATGAGTGCATGGAAAGCCTGAATATTAAAAGCGATGGTACATATATAGATGGAACACTCGGGGGTGCCGGGCATTCCCTTGAAATTATCAAAAAGTTGGACAAGGGTATACTCGTAGGAATTGATCAGGATGATTTTGCTCTTGAAGTAGCGGGGGAAAGACTTCGCAAAGAGCAGCGAAATGCCCGATTGATATTGATAAAAGGTAATTTCCGAAACATACCGCAGCTCCTTGCAAATCAGGGGATTGAAAGTGTAGACGGCATCCTGCTCGACATCGGGGTATCATCACACCAGCTTGATGAAGCGGATCGCGGATTCAGCTATATGCAGGATTCACCGCTGGATATGCGGATGGACAGGACGGGACAACTCGACGCAGCAATGATTGTCAATACCTATGATGAAAAGAGGATTAAAGATATCATCAGGGAGTACGGGGAAGAGAACTGGGCAGCGAGAATTGCTTCGTTTATCGTGAAGGCAAGAAGTGAAAAAAGGATTGAAACGACAGGACAGCTGGTTGAAATCATAAAAGCTGCAATTCCGGCTCAAGCCAGGCGTGAGGGGCCGCATCCGGCAAAAAGGACTTTTCAGGCATTAAGGATTGCGGTGAATGACGAATTGGGTGCGTTGAAAGAGGTGTTGGGAAACGCTGTACGGATATTGAAACCCGGGGGCCGGCTCAGTATAATAACCTTTCATTCACTGGAGGACAGGATCGTAAAGACTGAGTTTCAGACAAAAGAAAGACCCTGTACATGTCCACCATCATTTCCGGTGTGTATATGCGGGAAAAAGCCGGAACTGAAGGTACTGACCAGAAAACCCGTGCTACCGTCCGAAGAAGAAGTGGCACAAAACCCAAGATCACGGAGTGCAAAGCTGAGGACTGCTCAAAAGATTTAGTGCAATGCAAGGAAAAAAATTTCTACTCTTTATATATGCGGCAACTAAAGATTAACTTTTAAGATACATTGGACAAGCACGAAACATACGAAAGACCAAGAGCAGGATAACAACGAAAGAGAAAAAAGCAATTGAAGAAAAAATACTAAAGAAAAGCTTCCAAAAGGGAAACACACTAAAAAAAGGCTTACAAAGAAATAGGATTACAAAAGGGAAACACACAAAAGAAGAAACACACAAAAGAAGAAACACACAAAAGAAAAAAGACCTACAAAAGAAAAAAGACCTGCAAAAGAAAAACACACGAAAGAAAAAAGCTTACAAAAGGGAAATACACGAAAGAAAAAGGTTTACAAAAGAAAAAGGTTTACAAAAGAAAAAGGCTTACAAAAGAAAAAGGCTTACAAAAGGAAAACGCACGAAAGAAAAAGGCTTACAAAAGAAAAAAGCTTCCAAAAGGGAAACACACGAAAGAAAAAGGCTTACAAAAGAAAAAGCTTACAAAAGAAAAAGGCTTACAAAAGAAAAAAGCTAACAAAAGAGAAAAGCTAGCAAAAAAAACCTGCGAAAGAAAAAGCAACAAATGGTCCTGAATAACCGGGGATGATCCAAAAGGCAAGTCCCCGGTATTACTTTCCAGAATTGCATAAATCACTGCCGAGGTGAATACAATTGAAACAAAAGAGTTACGAATATGTACAGGGTTCAGCAGCCAGACAACTGGAGCAGACAGAGCAGGAGCAGCAATCGCGAAAGCTCGAGCAATACGATGTTTACGAGAAGAACTCCGTACTGAAAGCAAAAAAACAGTATAAAATTAACAGGAAAGTCAAGCTGAAGCTGGTATTGTCGATTTTGATGGTGCTGGTAGCTGCTCTTGCAGTCATGTACCGATTTGCGCTGATTACACAGCTAAGTTATAACATAAACAAAAATGAAGCGATTTATAGCGATCTGAGAAATGAAAATTCGATATTGAAAGTACAAGTAGAGACACAGACGGATCTGACAGAAATAAAGGAGATTGCGGAAACCAGACTTGGCATGCAGAAGCCGGATAAAAGCCAGATTGTATACATAAAAGTTCCCCGGAACGATTACACTGTCGTAATGAAGTCTCAGGACAAGAGTGACAGTGGCATACTGAAGGCATTCATTTACAAGGTATCAGGAATGATAGGGCTTTTTGAATAAATAGGACTGCATCCGCACTGGAGAGGCATATGTCCATCATTACTCGTTTTAACAACATGGAGATAGACTGTGGATAATGTAAAATGATATTTTGCATGGTCTATAGTCTTTTTTATTCACTACAAATATAAGCTGCAGAAATTATTCTGGAGTTACAGGGGGGATTAAATTGGCTGCTCCGAGTTTGGCGGTAAAAAAACGGTTGATTTTTATGCTTGCAGTATTTGCGGTTATTGTAATCGTGCTGATGGGGAGACTCGCATTCATACAGTTCGTCCAGGGGACCGAGCTTCAGAAACAAGCCTTCAGACAGCAGAATGCGGGCAGAACCATCAGTCCTATCCGGGGAACCATCTACGACAGGAACGGAAAGAAGCTGGCTATCAGTGTGCAGGTAGCTACAATCACCTGCAGCCCGAATGATATTAAAAACAGCAACTCAAAAATAACACCGGATGAAGTAGCCGACGGCCTTGCACCACTCCTGCAAATGGACAGGAATGAAATCAAGCGGCTTATCACAAAAAAAAGCAATTATGTCACGATAAAGAGAAAAGTAGATAAGGAAACGGAAGACAGCATAAGAAAATGGATCCTGGATAAAAACATAACAGGAATTAATATTGATGAGGATGCAAAGAGGTATTATCCAAACAATAACCTCGTGTCGCATGTGCTTGGATTTACAGGCGACGATAACCAGGGGCTCCAGGGCGGTATCGAGGACGTAATGGAGAAGTACCTGAAGGGTGTACCTGGAAAGATACTCAGCGAGGTGGATGCCAAGGGCAGGGTAGTGCCGCTTGATACCGAAAAACGCATCGATGCACAGGATGGCTTGAATGTTGTACTTACGATTGATGAAACCATACAATACCTGGCATCCAAGACACTTGAAAAGGCAATCGAGGATTATAAGGTCAAGCAGGGAGGCGTAGCCATTGTGCTTGATCCAAAAACCGGAGACATCCTTGCTCTTGTTTCAAAACCGGACTATGATCTGAATAATCCATATGCATTGCCAAAGAATGTTGAAGGCCTGGATGCCGCCAGCTGGGTCGATGGGAGCTCGGATGCGGTGAATATTCTGAGCAGGACCGTTTGGCGCGACAAAGCTATTTCTGATACCTATGAGCCCGGCTCCACCTTCAAGACCATTACATCATCGGCAGGTCTCGAAGAAGGGGTGGTAACGCCAGATACGATCACGAATGATCTTCCGATCAAGGTGGCCGGCTGGCCGAAACTCATATACTGCTGGAGGAGAGGAAGAGAACATGGTACGGAGACCTTCCGCCAGGCTGTAATCAACTCCTGCAACCCTGCATTTGTAAAAGTGGCGCAGAGCCTTGGAATCAGCCGTTTTTACAGTTATGTGAAGGCATTCGGCTTTTTTGATAAAACGGGAATAGAACTCAAGGGTGAAGGAAAGTCAATATTCCAGAGTAGTAAAAAAGAGATTGACATGGCGGTAGCCTCCTTCGGGCAGAGATTCACGATAACACCAATGCAGTTGGCTACGGCATATACGGCAGTAGTTAACGGAGGCAAACTCATGAAACCAAGGTTGGTCAAGGAGTTGACCGATTCTGACGACAATGTGGTCAAAAAATTCGATCCCGAGGTCGTAAGGACTGTGATATCAAAACAAACTTCTGATACGATAAGAGGTATTCTCGAAGGCGTTGTATCAACACCAAACGGTACAGGCAACGGTGCATATGTCAAGGGCTACAGAATAGCAGGAAAGACCGGAACCTCCCAAACCACGGATACGACAGTTCATATTGCTTCCTTCTGCGGCTTTGCTCCTGCGGATGATCCGCAAATCATCACCCTTGTGGTGCTTTTTGATCCCAAAGGTGAATCCTATATGGGCGGCGTGATTGCGGCTCCCACAGCAGGGAAGATCATGGAAGACGTATTGAACTACATGCAGGTTGAACGAAAGTATACCGATGAAGATTTGAAAGCAATGACAAAAGAGGTGTATGTCCCGGAAGTGCGCAAGATGTCCGTCGATGATGCAGTCAAGAAGCTGAAGACAGCCGGGTTGAATTATAAAATAGAAGGAAATGGAAACAATAACAGCATGGTCATGGAGCAGACCCCAAAGCCGGATGCCATGATTCCGGAAAAATCATCAGTGATCCTGTATACCTATAAACCCGAGCAGCAGATGACTGTGGCAATGCCCGACCTTAAGAACAAGACCATGGCTGAGGCAATAGACACGATGAACCAGCTTGGACTCAACATAAAGGTGGTTGGCACCGGAGTGGTTTTCAAGCAGCAGATTGCAGAGAGTACCATGGTTGAAAAGGGTCAGGTCGTAGAAGTTGACTTCAGGAACTTTGATAATGTTGAATAATTCCCGGGGAATTTAAACATTCCCAAGGAGGTCATGTATGTTATTGACTGAATTGGTCCGAGGACTCAATATTACAAATGCCGAGGGGGAGAAAAACATTGAGATAACGGGTGTGGCATATGACTCGAGAAAAGTTGGAAAAGGGGACGTGTTTGTCTGCATTGACGGGATGACAGCCGATGGGCACAACTATGCTGATGAAGCACTGAAAAATGGCGCTGCTGCCTTGATCGTACAAAAGAAACTCGGAATATCCACGAAGAGAACTGTGCTGCGCACAGACGATACACGCAAGGCACTGGCTCATATATCAGACAGATTTTACGGACATCCCTCCGGTAAATTCAGATTGATCGGCATAACAGGCACCAAAGGGAAAACAACGACTGCATTTATGATAAAGGCAATACTTGAGGCAGCAGGCAGGAAAGTAGGCCTGATAGGGACACTTGGTACAAGAATAGGTGAAAGGGAACTGTATTCCGAACATACGACTCCTGAGGCTCTTGAGCTTCAGAAGTTATTCGCGGAAATGGTTGAAGAGGGCGTTGACGAGGTAGTGATGGAGGTTTCTTCACAGGGGCTTGCGCTTCAGAGAGTCGGTGCCTGTGAATTCGATACTGCCGTATTCACAAATTTAAGCAGGGATCATATAGGAGAGAGGGAGCATGCTTCCATGGAGGAGTATCTGCTGGCAAAGTGCAAGCTCTTCAAGATGTCAAAAAGAGGGCTTGTGAATCTGGACAATGCATATGCCTCCAGGGTTCTGAAGGAGGCTGAGTGCATGACAATGACCTTCGGATTGGATGAACACTCCGACATCAGGGCAACGGATATCGTAAAAATGCCGCAGAAGGTAACGTTCAATATAGGCTCACCCTGGTATTGCGGAAAGTTCTCAGTGAATATCCCCGGCAGGTTCAGCGTATATAATGCACTGGCATCGGCCGGAGTAAGCGGTCTGCTTGGCATACCCCGGGAGACTGTACAAAAAGGGCTTGACCATGTTCAAGTACCCGGCAGAGCCGAATTGGTGGACACAGGATATAGTTTCAGTGTTATAATAGATTATGCACACACGCCGGACAGTCTTGAGAATATACTGTCAACAGTGGGAGATTATGCTGCGGGAAAAGTGATTTGTGTATTCGGATGCGGCGGAGACAGGGACAGGACCAAGAGATCGATGATGGGTGCAATATCAGCCCGGCTTGCGGATTATACGGTGATTACCTCGGACAATCCAAGGACGGAAGATCCAGATTCGATTATTGCACAAATAGAAGAAGGCATAAAAGGAAAAAATGTTAAATATACATGCAT
>JAEWQC010000046.1 GCA_023399355.1 Bacillota bacterium
ATTAAAAGGGGAAATTTCAAAAGGTGTCCGTAGATATCATTTTCCGGTATTTGTCGATAGTTTGATACCCTCCAGCACCTGCGAAAATATCACGCCATCATTGAAATCCTTCCTCCATGAATAGGTAATCGATAAATCTCACATTTTCAGTATCCCTCTTCTATCCCTCCTGTATCACTGTTTCTATTTCAGATGGACAGCATTCCCGATTGCTCAAAAAAGAAAATAGTCCCGGTACTATAATTGCCGGAACTACTCTCTCTTATCACATGCATCCATCAATTTACATATTCCGTCTGCTGTTTATGGTTACATAATATCTTCAAGCGTCTCCTTTTCAGGATCAAAATTCACGAAACGCTTCAGCGGCTTTATGAAAATACAGGGAATAAAGCCAACGAACATAATTGCACAACAGGTGACAATAACATGCCTCAGAGGGAAAACTTCGCCCAGAGCTCCGCCTATTGCCATGGCAAACGGCGTCAATGACATGCAGACCGTTGTAATCAGCGCAAACACTTTCCCCCTGATTTCCTGGGGAACAGTTAACTGCACGGTTGAATAGACAAAAACATTAACAATTGCCAAACAGAACCCCCCGCCAAACATGAACGCAGCCATTACAACGAATACTTCGGTGATGCCGAAGGCTGTAAAAAATCCCGCCATGAGGAATGAGGCTGTTATGAATATTGTCATTCTTTTACCTGATGGTATTTTTAGCATGGAAGTAATCGCCATTGATATAAACATTCCTCCGGTCATAAATGCCATTGCAATGCCGTATTTCCCGGCCCCAAGGGACTGTGTCCGCTGGAAGAGGGGGAGGTAAAGCACCATTGCGATGGAAAACAGGAAGTTAATGCCGGCCGCAATAAACAGAAGATAGCGTAAAGCTTTGAAATGCCAGATAAATTTGTAGCCGTCCCTCATGTCCGCCATAAAATGTTGTTCTGTTTTCTTTTCTATCTTTGGGATTTTTATAAAAATGGTCAATATGGAGGAAACAATAAACGAAAGCCCATTGAACAGGAAAAGGAACGGAGCGCCCAAAACCTGCAGTAAAAAGCCTCCCGCGGAACTTCCGACAATGTTGGAGCCGGTGTTGAGCATCCCCATCACAGAATTGGCGCTGACCAGCTTTGACTGCGGTACCAGGTCAGGAGTCGCGGAACCGACTGCCGGTGAAAAGAAAGCCCCTCCAACACTGAGGATGATCCCTGCCGCAAAAACCATCCAGATCTGCAAAGCGTCCCGATACGCTGCAAACGCCAGCAAGGCGACCGCAAGCCCTCTTATCGCATCTGTTGCGATCATCAGCTTTTTCCTGTCAACCCTGTCCACAATAACCCCTGCAAAAGGCGAAATCAATACACTTGGCAGTGTCGATGCCGCCATCAGCGTTCCCATCAATGCCGTGGATCCGGTCTTCGCCATGACCCAGAAGCCCAGTGCCAGCGCATACACCGCATCCCCAAATACGGAAACCAACTGGCCCTGCCACAGTAAAAAGAAATTACGCGACCAAAGCTTCTCGGTTTTTATGGTGTCGTCGGCAATTTCGCCGGTATTTTCTATAATCACTGCATCTTCTGGTTTATTTGCCATACTTTCATTATTGTTCCCTATCCCTAGATCTAAAATTGCTTCATCAGTATTCATGTTACTCTCCTGAAAAATTATGTTGTTAACAAAAGTTACATTAACATTAACATTAACGTATTTTTCTCATTTAGGTCTGAAGAATTTTTTTGGTAGCACAAATTTATGATTAAGTTATGACTATATTTTCATAATGAATCTCTTGCGGGGAGTGACATAACAGTTATGGCTTCAGGTAATATTATTTCTGATTTCAATCCACAATCCCCTTGCGGGGAACGACCTAGTATTAATGGAACATCCACTTCCGGAGTTGATCTCAACCCACGCTCTCCCTGCGGGGAGCGGCTTGTTCAAGCAGTTCTATGCATCCTGTACTGTAACACGCATCATAATTGCATTGGTATACATTAACAGCGTATTGCTGGATACGTCTCACAAGCTGTCTGTTCTGTTAACCTTTTTTCAAACGTTCTACGGGCTCAACCGCTTCGTCAGTATCAAGAATTATTATTGAAGTGGTAGTGTATTTTACCGGACATATCTTCAAAGCCTTTCCTATGCGTTATAGACTCTAATTTCTTCCTTGCTGGTAATCCTGTCTTGCAGATAACTTTTTCCTGATTTCAATGCAGCTTGACCAGGTGCAAGTCCTTCGATCGCAAGAGTTGCTTTAACATTTGCCAATGCTCTTTCTATCTGCCTTTCAGTCATTTTTTCATATGAAGCATCCTAACAAAAAATAGCTGCCATATATATTATAGCAGCTATTTTAGAAGTATAAACATATTATTAGGGCAAATTGCAGATATTTCCTATCCGGCTAGTCCTGATCCCTGCCCTACTCATCCATCGCCGCCCTCAGTTCCGCCGTATACCTTCCCACAGCCTCGACAGCATCCTCCGGGCTCTGTGCAGCTTCGATCCTTTTAACCATGGCGCTGCCTACGATCAAGCCGTCACAGTAACCTCTGAGCTGTTTTACATGTTCTGCGGCCGATATACCGAAGCCGAGCGCTTTCGGTATAGATGTGGCTTTATTAATGAGTGAGAAGAATTCATCAAAATCTGTGTTGAAGGTGCTCCTTACTCCCGTAACCCCAAGCGAGGAAACGCAGTATAGGAAACCCTTTGCATTGCGAGCCAGTTTTTCCACCCTGTCGGCGGAAGTCGGTGCAACCAGCGTGATTATCACAATCCCGTACTGATCGGCAGTTACCTGAAGTTCCTCCCTTTCTTCAAACGGAAGATCCGGTATGATAACTCCATCCAGCCCAACTGCGGCACAGTCTGAAAAGAACTTGTCAATGCCGTATTGCAGGATGCAGTTGCAATAAAGTAAATACAGCAAAGGCACCTTAACGGTTTTACGCAGTTCTTTCACACTCTGCATGATATCGCTGATTTTAATCACATTCCACAAAGCCCTCGCGTTGGCGGCCTGTATTACCGGTCCTTCGGCGATGGGATCGGAATAGGGGATGCCAAGCTCAATAATGTCTGCACCTTTACACTCCATCTCCCTGACTGCCTTCACGGTTGTGTCCAGATCGGGGTCGCCGGCTGTGATAAAGGTGATCAAGGCCTTTCTGCCCTGCTGCTTCAATTCGGTAAATTTATCCTCAATCCTGCCCATCTCAAGAATCCCCCTTTACATCTGTCTCACCCATATATCTTGCTACCGAATAAACATCCTTGTCCCCTCTGCCGGACAGATTGATCACCACAATTTTGTCCCTGTCCAGCGTCGGTACGATTTTTCTGGCATATGCAACTGCATGAGCGCTTTCAATCGCGGGGATGATTCCTTCCATACCCGACAGGTATTTGAATGCTTCTACGGCTTCCTTATCCGTAATCGAAACATATTTCGCCCTGCCGGTTTCATAAAAATAGGCATGTTCCGGACCGATCCCGGGGTAATCCAGCCCTGCAGAAATTGAATAGGCAGGGAGGATTTGTCCGTCTTTATCCTGCAGCAGATACGACTTCATCCCGTGCAGAACTCCAATCGACCCTTTTGCAATGGTTGCAGCATGCCTGTCGGTCTCAACGCCGTCCCCGGCAGCTTCAGCCGCAATAAACGCTACACTGCTGTCCTCAAGGAATGGATGAAACAGTCCCATGGCATTGCTTCCGCCTCCGATGCAAGCTATCAGAAAGTCCGGGAGCCTGCCTTCCTTTTCAAGAAGCTGCTGTTTCACTTCTTTACCAATCACACTTTGAAAATCCCTGACCATCGCCGGATATGGATGCGGCCCCATCACGGAACCCAGTACATAAAATGTATCGTCCCCTCTGGAGGACCATTCCCGGAAAGCCTCGTTTGTAGCATCCTTCAGCGTACCCGTACCTGAACTGACCTTCCGTACCGAGGAGCCAAGCAGCTTCATTCTGAAAACATTGAGCGACTGCCTTTCCATATCCTCGCTGCCCATGAATACTTCACATTCCAGTCCAAACAATGCAGCGGCAGTGGCTGTTGCTACTCCATGCTGTCCCGCTCCGGTCTCTGCGATCACTCTCTTCTTGCCCATGCGTTTTGCCAGAAGCACCTGGCCCAGCACATTGTTTATTTTATGTGAGCCTGTATGATTCAGGTCCTCCCGCTTAAGATAAACCTTTGCCCCACCCAGGTCCTTTGTCATTTTTTCCGCATAATACAGCATTGACGGCCTTCCGGCATAATTCACGAGATAATGCTCAAATTCAGTCTTGAACCCGGGATCCTTTTTTGCCTCTTCATAAGCCTTATCAAGCGCAATCAGCGCGTTCATCAATGTTTCGGGCGCATACTGCCCGCCAAACTGTCCAAATCTGCCCTTCCTGCTCTTTTCCATCAAATCCTGCCTCCCCTGACGGCCTCAATAAAAGCCCGCAGTTTTTGTTCGTCCTTTATTCCTTCGCTCTCCACTCCGCTGCTGGTGTCTGCCGCATATGGCGAAGCTTGTCTTACTGCCTGCCCTGCATTTTCCGGGGTAAGACCTCCTGCCAGCACAATCGGCCACGCTGATTCCAGCTTCACTAAAAGTCCCCAGTCGAAACATTGACCGGTCCCTCCGCTTGTGCCCGCTATATAAGTATCAACAAGCAGTCTGTCGATATCAAGCCTGCTGAGCATTCCCGGCTCCGGCATATGAAGCGCGTCTATCCTCAAAGCCTTCCAGATCTCAACACCTTGCTTTAGTAATGGCCTTAATTGATCGATATAGTTTTTATCTTCCTCTCCATGTAGCTGTAATACGTCAAGACCTGTCTGTTTTGCGATCCTGGCAGCCAGCTTCACTTCATGATTGACAAATACGCCAACCTTTCTGACTCCTGAGGATAGCCCGGCTCCAAGCTTCAAAGCCTGTTCCGGTGTCACCTGACGTCTGCTTTTTGCAAATACGAAGCCGGCGTAATCAGGCATGTATTTGTTAAGGAAGCCGATTTCCATGCTATTTGTTATACCGCATATTTTAACCTTTGTCATACTCCCACCCTGTTTTCCCAAGTTCAGACCGTTGAGCCGGCTTAAGCCCTGTCAGCAGAAACCGGCACATTGGAACCGTTTTCGGCAGACGATCTTTTCACACGACTCATACCGCTCGCAGTTCCTTTATTTTTTCCTGTATTGACGTCGCCCTCATCAAGGATTCTCCGATCAATACCGCATCCGCACCTGCATTTTTAATATAGCTCATGTCCTCTGTCGTCTTAATGCCGCTTTCGCTTACAACGACCCGATCCCTGGGAATCCTGTTGATCAGTCTCTCCGTCGTCGACAAATCGACCTCCATTGTTTTCAGGTTTCTGTTGTTGATGCCGATTATTTTCGCACCGGCATTAAGTGCCTTTTCAAGTTCAATCTCGTCATGTACCTCAACAAGGCACTGCATGCCCGTTATATTTGCAACGATCATCATTTTGTTCAGCATTTCATCATTTAGCAAAGCAACGATCAGAAGGATCGCATCGGCTCCCAGACACCTTGCCTGATATACCTGCCACAGATCAATGATGAAGTCCTTGCGTAGAACCGGCAATGGCACAGTCTGCCGCACCTTGACAAGATAATCGTCCTCTCCCAGGAAGTAATCCTTTTCGGTGAGTACGGAAATCGCCTGAACCTCGGAGCGCATATATTCCCTTGCAATGCTGACAGGGTCGAAGTCTTCGGTGATGATTCCCGCCGAGGGTGATGCTTTTTTTATTTCTGCAATAATGGAGAGTTCCCCCTCCCTTTTAAGTGCACCCGCAAAATCCAGAGGCCTGTGCAGACCCGGGCCTTTGAGCTTCTGTTTCCAGCCCTCAAGCGTCATCTGCTGTATTTCAGCTTTAAGCCTTTCCCTCTTTTTCTCAACGATGTTATCCAATATCATGCCGAAACCTCCCCAATCTTGCCAATCGCAGCGGAATATTCACACAGTTCTTCCAGTTTCTTTGCCGCCAGCCCGGAATCGATCAACCCCGCAGCAATCGATATACCTTCTTTTATGCTGTCTGTCGCCTTACCCACATACAAGGCGGCTGCGGCATTCACGAGCACAATATCCCGTGCAGCCCCCTTCTCACCGGCAAGTACAAGTTTAATCAAATCTGCATTGTGAGCGGCGTCTCCGCCTTTAAGTTCATGTGCATCCGCTCTGGCAATACCCAGGTCTACTGTATCGAGAATATATTCATTTATGACTCCATCCTTCAGTTCTGCGATCCTGGTCGGGGCGGCTGTCGATATCTCATCCAGGCCATCACAGCCATGCACCACAAGAGCTCTCTCAGTACCAAGCTTTTGCAGTACTTCCGCCAATACTCCGGTCAATGCACCGTCATACACACCCAACAGCTGACCTTTGGCACCTGCCGGGTTTGTCAGCGGGCCAAGAATATTGAAAACCGTCCTGATGCCAAGCTCCTTCCTGACGCCCGCGGCGTGCTTCATGGACTTGTGAAAAAGTTGTGCAAACATGAAACCGATTCCTACGTCCTCGATACATTTTCCGACCTGTACGGAGCTCAGGCCGATATTCACGCCGAGCGCCTCCAGCACATCTGCGCTGCCGCTTCTGCTGGACATTGCCCTGTTGCCGTGTTTGGCGACCTTGACTCCTGCAGCAGCAGCCACCAGTGAGGCTGCAGTGGATATGTTAAAGGTATTGGCTCCATCGCCCCCGGTCCCACAGGTATCTATGCAGTAAGGCAGATGATGCTCCACCTTCTCCGCTTTTTCCCGCATAACTTTTGCACAGCCTGTAATTTCCCCGGCTGTTTCTCCCTTGAACCTGAGTCCTGTCAGAAATCCGCCTATCTGTGACTGTGTAGCGTTTCCTTCCATGATGCAGTTCATCACATCCATTACTTCCTGTTCTGTCAGGTTCTCCCTCAATAATAATTTTTGTATTGCTGACTTTATCATGCTAATACTCCTCTCTTCTCTTCTCGTCTCGTCTCCTTTATCTGTCTGTCGGTCGGTCTGTCTGTTTGTCTGTCTGTTTGTCCGTCGGTCTGTCTGTTTGTCCGTCTGTTTGTCCGTCGGTCTGTCTGTTTGTCCGTCGGTCTGTCTGTTTGCCCGTCGGTCTGTCCGTCTGTCCGTCTGTCAAATAATTAAGTGCTAAAAAGTCTGTCTTGCATATTCTTTTTTGTATTATCCCTATCCGTACGATTTCATACAAAAGATCAGCTTAATGGGCTGGTTGATTTTTTAGCTGCCCGCTGAAGCCACCTTCCTCAGCAATTCAGAAAATTCTTCAATATCTTTTTGCCCTCCGGTGTCAATATTGATTCGGGGTGGAACTGTATTCCGTAGACCGGATGTTTTCTGTGCTTCAGCCCCATTATTTCGCCATCGGGGGCAACTGCCGTTATTTCAAGCTCCTCCGGCAGGGTATCGCGCTCGACAATCAAAGAATGATATCTCCCGACGGTTATTTTTGACGGAAGTCCCCGGAATACCGGACACCACGGCATCAGTTCCACCTCTGATGACTTTCCGTGCATGAGCTTCGGAGCTCGTACCACTGTTCCTCCATAAGCTTCGCCTATCCCCTGATGTCCAAGGCATACGCCCAGTACGGGTATCTTTGCGCCCAGTTTTTGAACCACTTCGATGGAAATACCTGCCGATGCCGGATAACCCGGGCCAGGCGATATGATGATGTGGCTCGGAGCTTTTTCGGAGACCTGCTCTACAGTGAGTGCATCATTTCTATAAACTTCAATATTCTCATTCAGTTCACCAACATATTGGTAAAGGTTGTAGGTGAACGAGTCATAATTATCAATCAGCAGAATCATCTTATGTTTTCACCCTCTTCCAGCGCTTTTATCGTTGCCATCGCTTTGTTCATGGACTCTTCAAACTCCAATTCCGGCACCGAATCCGCCACGATTCCGCCTCCAGCCTGGATATACGCCCTGCCGTCCTTGAACAATATTGTTCTGATCGTGATACAGCTGTCGAGATTTCCGTCAAAGCTAAGGTAACCGACTGCTCCGCCATACTGGGATCTCTTTACATTTTCGAGTTCATCAATAATTTCCATCGCCCGGATTTTCGGAGCTCCTGAGAGTGTACCTGCCGGCAGCACAGCTGACAGTGCATCGAATGAATTTACGCCGTCCCTGAGCTCACCGCTCACATTACTGACGATATGCATGACATGTGAAAATCTTTCAATATGCATCAGGTTGCTCAACTGAACCGTACCGAACCTGGAGACCTTGCCGATGTCGTTTCTTCCAAGATCAACAAGCATGATGTGTTCGGACCTTTCCTTCTCGTCCGCTATCAGTTCCCTTTCAAGCGCTTCATCCTGTTCCGGCGTCACACCCCTTTTACGGGTTCCTGCAATCGGGCATGTCTCGACCTTCCTGCCCTCAACCTTCACGAGCATCTCGGGGGAGGAGCCGGCCAGCGTATATCCGTCGAATTTCAGATAATACATGTATGGTCCCGGATTTATGGTACGAAGTGCCCTGTAGGCATTGAACGGGTTGCAGTCTGTTTTGACGCTAAGCCTTTGCGAAAGCACCACCTGGAATATGTCGCCGTTTCTGATGTATTCCCTGGCCTTGTTGACATTTTCGTAAAATTGTTCCCTGGTAACATTGCTTGTGATTTCAAGGGCTTTTCCGGCAGAGGACATCTGGGGGATCGCAGTCTCTGAAAGCATCTGCCTTGAGGATCGGATTTCCTCATAGATTTCCCTGATCCTGCTGACAGCAGTGTTGTAACACCTTTCTGCACTGCCCTCCACATGCATGTTCACAATGATGTGGAGCTTTTGTCTGAAATGGTCGAATGCAATGATTTCATCGGCAAACATAAAATGCAGCTCCGGTATGCCGACGTCATCCTCCGGCACATCAGGAAGCTTTTCAAAGTAGCGCGCGGTATCATAACCAAAGAAACCGACAGCCCCGCCATTGAACCTTGGCAGGTTCTTCATCGGTGCGCCCCTGTATTTGGCCATCAATTCCTTCATGACTGCAATGGGATTGTTGTTGACGGATTTGGATTTTCCATTCCTGTATTTCAGTTCTGTCAGTTCCCCGCTCCCCTTTACCGTAACAAACGGATTCTTTCCGATAAAGGAATATCTGCCCCATTTTTCGCCTCCTTCAACACTTTCAAGAAGAAAACAAAATTTGTTCTGTTCCACTCTTTTAAAAATACTGATGGGCGTCTCCATGTCGGCATAGACCTCCATAGATACTGGGATGATGTTATAAACTTTGGATAATTCCAGGACTTGCTCCAGTTCGGGATAAAACAATATACGCTCCCCCTTTCATCTGTAAAAAAACCTTGTTCCTGTTTTTACATTTTTATCGGGAAGGGAGGTTTGAGAAAAAACGGCAAAAATTTATGCCATCGGTGGGGTAAAATAAATAAAACCAGGAAAAGATTCCCGGTCACAATTTGCTTTGTGGTAACCCGTCTCTTCTCATCTCTGCTCTTCTCAACTAATCTCTACTAAACTAATCTCTACTGAGTTCACCTGAATAATTTATAAAATTATAACATGACTTAAACTATAATGCAACTGTTTTATTGCTTTTAAAGGTTGCATTGTTTTATTGCTTTTAAAGGTTGCATACCGCAGTTAGCCCGGTTGACAAAGTAAATGCAACGGTGGTGGATGAAGGTGCGTTTTACCCAGACTCTGGAGCATATGATAGAACATTAATTTAAAGAGTATATTGCCGTCAGGCTTCCCGTCATCTCATGCCAGCGCATCATCATCGCGTTCGCCGGTCCTGATCCTGTAAGCCTCCTCCACATTGTGGATGAATATCTTCCCATCACCGATCTGACCGGTCATAGCTACCTTCATTATGGCTTCCGTCACCTCGTCGACCCAGTAATCCTTTACTACGATTTCGATTTTTAATTTCGGAAGAAGATCAATAGTGCATTCGTTTCCCCTGTAATACTGTGTCTTTCCCTTTTGAAGGCCACAGCCCATAACCGGCGTGACCGTTACGCCAAATATCTGGTGCCTGTTCAGTTCGTCAAGAACCTTGCTCACTTTGGTCTGTCTAATTATTGCCTCAATCATTTTCATATATAGCCACCCCATTGTCAGGATCTGCATCATTGCACATGTTCATCTTTGAACACAACTACATTATATCAGATTATTATGGCAAAACAATATTTTCAAGTTACCGGCACGTTTATCATGCAGCTTACTGGCCACTGGCAATCCTATACTTTTTCGCCTGAAGGTTGAACATCTCCGCGTACTTTCCATTCAGGGACATCAATTCCTCATGGTTCCCCTGTTCAATGATCCTGCCATCTTCCAGCATATAAATCCGATCTGCCATTCGGGTCGTCGAGAGCCTGTGTGAAATGAATATTACTGTTTTATTGTCCGCCGCTTCGAACATGGCTTTATTCATCTGGTACTCACTGATCGGATCCAACGCACTTGAAGGTTCATCCAGAATAATGAAGCTGCAGGGCTTGTAGAATGCCCTTGCAATTGCAAGCTTCTGCGCCTCTCCTCCCGAAAGGTTCGTGCCGTTATCCTCAAACTCCCTTGTAAGCGGGGTATCCAGTCCCTTTTTAAAAGATTTCAATTTTTCACCAAAACCACTCCGCTCCAGTGCAGCAATGGTCGCATCCCTTTGATCCGAAGGAACTGAACTCATTACGACATTTTCAAGGATTGTTCCGGCAAAAATTTGAAAGTTCTGAAAAACAGTGCCGAAACAACCCCTGTATTCATCAAGGCGATACTCTTTTATATTATGACTGTTTAAAAGGATTTCCCCCTCTGAAACATCATACAGCCGCATTAGAATTTTCATCAGCGTGGTCTTTCCTGCCCCATTATATCCCACAAAAGCAATCTTTTCATTGGGATTGATCTTCAAGGAAATGTCTTTTAAAATCAGCCCCTTTTTCCCGTCATATGCAAATGATACATTTTTCAATTCAATGACTCCCGACTCTTTTGGAATATCAAGCGAGTCCTCCTGATCCGTTACTCTGTTTCTCAACGATAGAAAGCTCCTTAATTTTTCAATATACAGGCTATTCTCCTGCAGATTCGGTATCATGCTGCTGATGCCCTGCAGGTGACGTTTCAGGCGCCAGGCGGAATTTAACAGAACAATTGCGCTTCCATAGCTTATCGCACTTTTCACCATTGTGATGAAAAGGATATAGATAACATACAATCCGTCAAGCAGGAAACTGTTGCAGATGTATTCCTGAATAAAGCCAAGAAAAACCAACTTTCCTGAATATTTTCCGAATATTTCCCGAATCTCGCTATTCGTATTCCTGAAATCTTTTTTCAATTTTGAGGCAATGGGATTCAAACGAATTTCCTTGGCATATTCCGAGAGATAAAATACCCTATGTATGTATGCACGTTTGCGTATTTTAGAATTAAGCTCAACATCCATTTTAAATTTGGTTTTATTCAAACGAAGGCCGATGAAAAAAGAGGAGAAAAACGATACCAGCACGAACAATAGTCCAAGCTTGTCAAACAGAATGAAAAATGTGCCCGTCGTCAGAAGCACCGTGGTATAGGTACTGATATCAGAAGCAAAGTTCATCGTTTTATCCATACGGTTCGTTGCCTCATTCAAGCTGAAAACGAATTCGTTATAAAACTCCGGGTTATCATAGCAAGCCAGATCCATTTTTGCCGCTTTTTCATAAAGCTCCATCCGAAATGCCTTGTGAAGCTTTTCTTTGCCTTTGGGCAGGATAGATTGCCTGTAGATTTCCCCGACAATAAATGTCGATGCGATAAAAATACTGACGATGATAATATAATTCAGCACCCGTGAAAAAGGCTGTCCATATTGTATTGTGTCGGTTACGAATTTTATCCCGACAATGTGCTCGATAAAAACCTCGACCTGGGCCAATGCCGGTTGAAAAAAAGCCATGAACAGATACAATGGAGAATACCTCAAAGCATACTTAAGCATAAATAGGTTGTTATCCATTATCAATTTAACACTTTGTCTGTTTTTACTTTCGGAATGACTCATTTCAACAGCCCCTTTACGCCAACTCTTCGAATTTCTCATACTCTTCAATATATTTCTCCGCCTGCTTATTGAACATATCCGCATATTTACCTGATAAAGCCATCACATCCTCGTGTGTACCCTCTTCGATGATTTTTCCGTCCTCAAGCAAATAAATCCTGTCGGCAAGTATGGCAGACGAGAGTCTATGTGATATAAGCACCACAGTTTTGTCCCTGCAGGCTTCCATCATGCTTTCATAGAGTTTGTATTCCGCAACTGGATCCAACGCACTGGAAGGCTCATCCAATATAATGATTTCGAAATTCTTGCAATATGCACGGGCTACGGCAATTTTTTGCAGTTCACCACCTGACAGATTCACGCCCTCCTCGTCAAATTCTTTTGTAAGCATGGTATGGATCTCTTTGGGCAGGGACTTCACCTTCTCATATGCTCCGCTTTTTTTGAGAGAATCCCATACTCTTTCCTCTTCCGACAGATTTACAGAATCCTTCATCAGAATATTTTCCGAGATTGGCATGGAAAAGACCTGATAGTCCTGAAAGGCCGTTCCGAACAACGCTCTGTATTCCTGAACATCGTATTCCATAACCGGTAAGCCATTAACCTTGATTTCGCCCCCAGTGGGATCATATAAACGCATCAGCAGCTTTATCAAAGTTGTTTTCCCAGCGCCATTATGCCCAACTAGTGCAATTTTTTCATATTTGTTGATTTTAATATTCACATGATCAAGAACAGGCTTTTCCGATCCTTTATAAGCAAAAGATACATTGGAGAATTCTATGGATGTAATGTTTTTATCAGGTGACCTGTCCACCGCATTTTCAGAAATCTCTGTTTTATATTCCAGAAATTTTCGAAGATTTTCAATATATATGCCATTTTGATATGCAGATACCAACTTTTCAGACAAACCGATCAATAGCCATGCCCCGCTTGTCATGGCACTTGCAAGAACTGTGAATTCACTCAGGGAAACGGTTTTGGAGACGATGGCACGATAGGCCCCATAACATAATACTCCTTCAAAAATACAGATGAATGAAGTAACAGACTGCCAGAAGGATAATGTCGCGACTTTGATTCTGTATTTATCAATAATTTTAAAGATACTTCCAAAACCTTTATCATATATTTCCTTCAATACTGCGAAGATGCTCGAAAGACGTATCTCCTGAGCATAGTTCTGCAGATAAAGCACCCGGTTGACATAGTCCATTCGTCGCTGAAAGGGAACGGATTCCATATCCCTCTCATATTGTACTTTGTTTCGCGCTCTGCCGAATATAAAGGTCCCGATGATCGGAAACAGGGCAAACAGAATAATATATGGATCAATGGTGAACATGGACGCAAAAACGCAAACAGCTGCGATGGCTGTAAACAAGATGCCTGAAATACTGTCCAGAACCGAGGCGACCCTTATATCGGCTTCTTTTATGGCAACAGTATAGGTATTGTAAAATCCGGTATCCTCGTAGCAGTTCAGATCTACCTCTGTTGCTTTATCAAAAAGGGTTTCATACAGTTTTTCATATATCACGACATCACTGATGGGTTTATAACGGAATTGATACCACTTATTGAAAAAATCCAGCACCATAAACATAGCTATTGAAATTATAACGAACAAGGCAACGCTTTTAAAGCTTTTCCCCGATTGAATCGCACTGAATAAAAAACGGATAAAGATGATGCTATAAAATACCCATGAAAAATTATCAAACGCATTTTTAGCAAAATCCAGAACTACTCGTCCTGGTGTAATCCGCCAAACCAATTTCATAGTATACAGATTATTTTTAAGAGCTCTTGCATTCTTTACCCTGCCGGACGCTTTGCTTTCGCTTTTTTCCTTCCTTTTCAATTTCTCCATTAGCAGCTTCCTTACTATTTGGTTTTCACATTATTTCTTGCATACTAACATAACCTACCATATAAGTCAAAAAAAATATTGCTCTATATTCATAACCAAGAGTACATTCATAACACAGTTGCATTGCCTTAGTTGATAATATATAATTTACATGTTTCCAAAACAAAGAACTCAGGAAGGTCGGATATAAATGAAACTTGGTATTGTCGGAATGCCGAATGTCGGCAAAAGCACACTCTTCAACGCAATAACGAAAGCGGGCGCTGAGATTGCCAATTACCCGTTTTGCACCATAGAACCCAATGTCGGCATCGTCGCAGTTCCGGACGAAAGGCTCGACAAGCTTGCTGAAATGTACAAGCCGGAAAAGATCACACACACTACCGTTGAATTTGTAGATATCGCAGGCCTCGTAAAAGGGGCCAGTAAAGGAGAGGGCCTTGGTAACAAGTTCCTGTCCCATATCCGGGAGGTCGATGCCATCATTCATGTCGTACGCTGCTTCGAAGACAGCAACATCATCCATGTGGACGGCTCGATCGGACCCGCGCGCGATATTGAAACAATAAATCTGGAACTGATTTTTGCCGACCTGGAAATGCTGGATAAGCGCATAGACAGAACACGGAAAATGATGAAATCCGGTGATAAGAAATTCCAGGCAGAGCTCGAATTCTACGAGAATATCAAAGCTACTCTGGAAAGCGGTTTGCCGGTAAGGGCCATGAAATTCAGCAATGAAGAACTTGCTTTGGTGGATCAGCTTTTCCTGTTGACCTCCAAACCGGTGCTTTATGCCGCAAACGTCTCGGAGGAGGACCTGCAGGCCGGTGCAAAGAACCGTCATCTTGCCGAACTAAAGGAATTAGCGGCGAAAGAAGGCTCCGAGGTGCTGGTGATCTGTGCAAAAATTGAAGAAGAAATCTCCCAGTTGGAAGAAGACGAAAAGTCTATATTCCTTGAAGAACTGGGATTGCAGGAGTCTGGCCTGGACAGGCTGATAAAGGCAAGCTATAAGCTTCTTGGCTTGATGAGCTATCTCACCGCCGGGCAGCCGGAGGTCAGGGCATGGACCATTGTCAAGGGTACTAAAGCACCCCAGGCCGCCGGAAAAATACACAGTGATTTTGAAAGAGGCTTCATCCGTGCTGAAATAGTCGCATATAATGACCTGATGAAATGCGGTACCTACGCCGCCGCAAGAGAAAAAGGCCTGGTTCGTTCCGAAGGCAAGGAATATGTAATGCAGGACGGAGATGTTACATTGTTCCGTTTCAACGTTTAATAACAATACCATTTTATTAAAATATCCAAGATACCTTCATTTTTGTCCGGCTGGTTCTTTTGCCGATGTATATGGATGAGGGTATCTCTTTTTATGTCACACTACCTTGCTTGGGCGTTTTCAGGCATTTTGACTGTAAGCCTTTTGATTTCCGAATCTCCCAGTACCTTATCCAAATCGATGATGGATATTAGCTGACTCCCTTTTTTTGCTACCTTTTTTAGAAACGCAGCTACTTCGCTTTCTATGCAAAGCGGTGCCGGCTCCACCTCCTCATCCGTAAACCGTGCTATTTCAACAACGTCGTTTACAATGAAGCCTGCAAGCTTTCCCTCGATATTGGAAACAATGATTTTCGTTTTCTTATTAATGGTTCCTTCACCCAGTTCAAATCTTTTGTTCAAACTGATGACAGGAAGAATTGATCCTCTGTAATTCAAGATGCCCTCGATGAACTTCGGCATCCTTGGTATTTTTATTACCTCCTGATATCTGATTATTTGAAATACCTGTGAAGCCTCAGCACCATATACCTGACCGTTCAGACTGAAAACAACAACCTGCAGTTCGCTCATCCTGCTACCTCCCCGATGTATTTCTTTTATAATGATCCTGCAAAAAAGATTCAGAATATCAGTTTTTTGCAATCTTACATATAGTCTCTCCGTGCAAAATATCTGCAATATAATTATAATATCATAAATTAACAAAATACATAATAAAAATCGCACTTGACAATAAAATTTCTCCGTGCTAGTATTAAATAAATTTATTGAAAAAGGCTATGACAAGGGAAAGTATGCTGGATCATACTCACACTATATTAATGGGGACATGACTCGTATGGATTCTTTGCGAGATTACCCGTCAATATTACAAGCGAGCCGGGAATGGTGGGAGCCTGGTGGAGTGAATCAGTTGAAGTTCCCCTTCGAGCTGCAGGCTGAAGGTTTTATCAGTAGGCCGTGCCGGGAATCCGCCGTTACAGGGACAGACGTATGTAAGTACGTTATTGAGCTGGGTTTTAACCAATTTGAGTGGCACCGCGCAGAGTATAACTCTTCGTCTCATAGCAGACGAAGAGTTTTTTATTTGGCCAAATAAGCGTATTCATTTAGTGAATTGTGCCAGGCAGGCGAATTCGTACTCTGAATTGCGCCAGGCGATGGACCGATGCCCAGGATTTTTATAGTAATATAAAGTAATTTTAAATCTAAAATATATACAGGAGACCAACTATGAATAGTCAATAGGAATTTCAA
>JAEWQC010000163.1 GCA_023399355.1 Bacillota bacterium
CAAGGCAACTGCAGATGTTACGACAATATTGCAGCCATATAAACCGGATAGCCTTGGTGCTGCGATCAGGGATTCACTGGCCTCCTGCCGTAACGGAAAGCCCGCGGGTTCGGCGAAACTCATGGAGATACTGCAATCTCAAGGCTGGAAGGCTTTCACTGAAGGAAGATCCAATTTATCCATCTATTACAGGGAAGACTCCGGAATTGTCTTTAACACTACGGTACGGACCTCGGATGGCACCTATATATTTAACACCAGAGGAATCGAACACAGCCTTCCTGCAGATGCCCGCGATGAAGAAATCGGCAGCACTGCACTTGAACTTCTTAGAAAATGCAGGTGTTAGTGGAAAGATAGGCGAGAGACAGGTGAGAATCAGGCAAGAGTTAGACGAGAGACAGACGGGAATTAAGCAGGAATAGTCAGATATTCAGCGTTTTCTTTACTCCTGGTTTTTTTCCTATCCCGCCAAGGATGGAAGCAAAAGGCGAAATACTCACAATGTAAGTAAATAAGCAGGTGCAAATTGTTGTTGCTGCATAAAGCACAAACATGCCCTTTATCCCGGTCCACATGCCTGTGTCTGCCGGGTGCCGGGTAAACAACAGAATCATTTTAATGATAAAAAGGTGACACAGATAAATCGTGAAGGATTGATAAGAAATCCAGTCCAGAATTTTAGTTATCCTGGGTCTGCCGTCCTGCAGCCTGAGTGATAGTGCATACAGGAGAAGAAAGGTGATCAGGCTGTAAAGAATTACCGACGGTCTTATCGATAAATCAAAGGTGCCGGTGAACCTGCTGTCCAGCATAAGCAGTACAAAGCCGGCAGCCCAGAGCAGGGCAATCAGCGTTGTTCTCCTGCAGATCCATTCTTTTCGGGTTTCCAGGTCCTCTGCAAAATACATGCCGAATACAAAAAAGAAGATCCAGGTGGGAAAAAACATATAGTTCGGCAGGATAGGAGCAGGGAAGACGATAATTTTCAAAGCCTGCAGATATATTCCGGTCTGAAACAGGAGCGTCAGCATGAAACAACAAGCCAGAACCAGCTTTTTGTTGTGTTTCATCAGATAATGCAGGACAGGATACAGCAGATACAGCTGGAGAATGATAATAATGAAATACAGGTGCACATGAGCTGTACCATAAAGCAGTTTTTTACCCGTCTCTGCCAGAAAACTGCCCGGCTCATTCAAGATAGAACGGAGATCCTCCCTCTTGTTAAACATAATATAGAATATGGACCATAGAATATATGGGATAAAAATTTTTTGCAGTCTTTTTTTAATAAACGCAAGATACCCTGAAATACCCGCGAATTCATACCCGGATAAAGAAAGCAGCAAGCCGGAGATCAGGATGAAAACCGGTACGGCAAAACGGACCAGTTGGTTTATTGCATAGGCACCTCTTGAAGAAACCGTGTAAACCCCAGATACATGGATCATAATAATGGAAAGAGCGGAAACGGCCCTGATATAGTCCATTTCACGTATTCGCTGTTTCATTTGAAGCCTCCCGGAAGCAGTTATTTGCAAGCTGTATGGCAAAGGTGCATTCCCGGGAAAGTTTTCCGAAAGTGTCACTTTTGAAATTATATCATACTTTAAGGCTTTTATGGTAATTGACTTGCACGTACTCATTTTATATAATGAATAAAACACATCTGCCCACAGCAGCATATAGGGTGTGACGGAACGAATGCCACATCGGAAATAGGGTGTGACGGAATGGATGCACATCGGAAATAGGGTGTGACGGAACGAGAGTGCCACATCGGAAATAGGGAGGTTCAGCATGAAAGTCACAAGGGAGACCATACAGCATGTAGCAGACCTGGCCCGCCTGAATATTACCGAGGCGGAAATGGATAAGCTTACATTTGAGATGGAGGATATCATTTCTTACGTGGACAAGTTGAATGAACTGGACACGAAGGACGTAAGGCCAATGGAGCATGTCATCCCCATTCAGAATGTTCTGAGGGAGGACAGGGTCACAGGCTCCTTTGACAGGGAAAAACTGCTTAAGAGCGCACCTTCACAAGAGAACGGCTGTTACAAGGTACCAAAGGTCGTGGAGTAGGGGGAATTTTTAATGGAATTTTATGAATTGACTGCGCATGAGCTATCCGGCATGCTTCGCAGCAGGAAGCTTGGCGTTGTTGAACTGACACAGGCGTATTTGAAAAGAATTGATGAAATAGAATCCAAAGTGGGAAGCTATATAACCGTTTCTCGTAACGAAGCGTTGAAACAGGCTGGAAAGCTGCAGACCGAATTTGACGGCGGGACCGAATTGCCGCCGCTTGCAGGCATTCCTGCGGCCATAAAGGATAACATGTGCACTGAAGGGATTTTAACCACCTGCGCATCAAAAATACTGAAGGATTTTGTACCTCCGTATAATGCGACTGTGGTTGAAAAACTGGCAGAGCAGAAAACGGTTTTACTTGGGAAACTTAACATGGACGAATTCGCCATGGGGGGATCGACAGAAAATTCGTATTTCAAGCAAACACGGAATCCATGGAATACGGAAAGGGTCCCGGGCGGCTCTAGCGGCGGTGCAGCGGCATCCGTAGCCGGCGGCGAGGCAGTCTTTGCACTGGGTTCCGACACGGGCGGTTCGATAAGGCAGCCTGCGGCATTCTGTGGAGTGGTTGGCTTGAAACCTACATATGGAGCTGTCTCCAGATATGGACTTGTGGCTTTTGCCTCGTCTCTGGATCAGATAGGCCCGCTTGCGAAGGATGTTACAGACTGTGCACTTGTGCTCAATGCCATTGCCGGACATGACAAGCTGGATTCGACCTCTGCTCCGGTAAAACATCCGGATTATACCAAAGCGCTGGTGAATGATGTCAAGGGAATGAAAATAGGTATCCCGAAGGAATACATCGGCG
>JAEWQC010000195.1 GCA_023399355.1 Bacillota bacterium
ATTCACCGTGTTTGATTGTCCACCGCGGCGGCAGCCTCTTCAGATATTCCCAATTGCCGCCCCCGCTGTTGCTCCTGTGATAATGCGCATCAGCACCGGACCAGGCTTTCTCGTTTCCCGTCACAGGCCATATTGCCTGGGGATCAGGCCTTCGCAGCGTATAATTCCCCCAGCGCTCGAGTTTTTCTCCCCCACCGGTATCTATCAGTTCATAATCCTTCCAATCATTCGCCAACAGCATTGCTGCCTCCTCCAAAAGATAAAATGAAACCCGTACAATATTTCGCTATTCAGTATTGCCAAATACATCATATAAAAATTATTTTCAAACAGTTGAATTCTATCAGTCTCCATACCCGTCAGGATGATCTCTGTGCCATTTCCATGCCGTTTCGATAATCATTGCGAGGTCATTGTACTTTGGTTCCCATTTCAATTCACTTTGAATCCTTTCGGAAGAAGCCACCAAAACCGCCGGATCACCCGCTCTTCTTGGTACTACAGTCTCCTTGATATTTGTACCGGTAACCTTTTTTGCAAGCTGTATAACTTCCTTCACTGAAAAGCCCTTTCCATTGCCCAGATTGTAAATCCGGCTGTCTGCGCCGGCTCTGAGGCTTCTGAGCGCCAGGATGTGTGCCATGGCCAGATCGGTGACATGAACATAATCTCTGATGCAGCTTCCATCCGGTGTATTATAATCATCACCGAAAATCCGAATAGCATCCTGTTTGTCCAGTACGGCCCGCAGTATGATCGGAATCAGATGAGTCTCAGGCTCGTGATCCTCACCTATGGTTCCACTGATATGTGCCCCCGCAGCATTGAAATACCTAAGTGAAACATATTTGATACCGTAGGCATTATCCGCCCATTTCAGCACCTTTTCCACTGCCAGTTTTGTTTCACCGTAGGGGTTTGTCGGCAATGTCTTGTCTGTCTCCAATATCGGAATGTTTTCAGGCTCTCCATAGGTAGCCGCCGACGATGAGAACACCAGCCGCTTCACTCCGTAATCCTTCATCTTGCCAAGCAGCCCCAGTGTCGAAACCATATTGTTGTTGTAATACTTAAGCGGATCCGTCACACTCTCTCCCACCAGCGAATCCGCTGCAAAATGGACGACCTCTTCAATATTATTCTCTTTAAACACCCTATCCAGAAATGCTTCATCCCTCAAGTCGCCCTGAAAAAACCTGCTTCCCCTTGCTGCGTCCTTATGACCTTTCTGCAGGTTGTCGAGTACGATGACATCCTCATTTGCGGTCAACAGTTCCTTTGCCGTATGGCTGCCGATATATCCGGCACCACCGGTAACTAATATTGACATAATTAGTACCTCCTCTATCTTTCTATCTATCTATCTTTCTATCTATCTATCTTTCTTTCTGTCTGTCTGTCTGTCTGTCATGCGTCTTTCCATCTTTCCATCTTACATCTGTCTGCCTTTCGTCTGTCTTATGCCTTTCGTCTGCCTTATGTCTTTCGTCTGTCTTATGACTTTTGTCTGTCTATGCCTTTTGTCTGTCCTATGCCTTTTGTCCGTCTTATGCCTTTTGTCTGTCTTATGCCTTTTGTCTGTCTATGCCTTTTGTCCGTCTTATGTCTGTCTATGCCTTTCGTCTGTCTTATGCCTTTCGTCCATCTCTGTCTGTCCTCTATCTGTCAATCTACCTGCCTGCTACCTAGCTCTCAATCCGTCCCTGCTTGCATCTCCCTGGCTCCGTCTCCAATATCCGATATGTAGAAAGAAGGTATCAGCCCTGTCCTGGCTGTATAGCCCTTTCCGACTCCGTCAATAAAGCTGTAGACCGCTTCCTCCCGGACAATGCTCACCGTGCAGCCGCCAAAGCCTCCGCCTGTCATTCTCGAGCCGGCAACACCTTCAATTTTCAATGCCTCCTCTACCAATGTATCAAGCTCGGCACCTGTCACCTCATATAAATCTCTGAGTGAATCATGTGACTGGATCATATATTTTCCAAATAACGCGATATTGTCATTTTTTAAGGCTTCGACAGATTTTATAACCCTTTCATCCTCGGCAATGATATGTTCTGCCCTGTTCCTTACTACTTCATCCCCAATTTCACCCTTGAACCGGTTGAACTGCTCGTAAGATATCTCACCCAGACACGCCGCTTCAGGTATAAACCGCTTCAATATGTTATGTGCCTGCTCACATTGCCTTCTTCTCTCATTATATTTTGAATCTGCAAGGCCTCTCTTCTTATTCGTATTTGCGATAACAATCCTGTAGCCATGCAGATTCAGTGGAACATGTTTGAAGCTCAGGTCCCTGCAGTTCAGGAATATCGCATGGTTGGCCTTGCCCATAGCCGAAGCGAACTGGTCCATGATCCCGCAGTTGACCCCAACATAACGGTTCTCTGCTTTCTGGCTGATCAAAGCCATCTTCACCATGTCAAGCGATTGTTCCAGTCCGTTTGCTCTGTTGCCGAGAGAAACAAGGGCAATAGCTGTGGCTACTTCTATTGCCGCCGAAGATGACAAACCTGCTCCGAGTGGAACCGTGTCATGGTATAACAGGTCGCAGCCGGTCAGTTCATATCCGGCTTTCTGCAGTTCATCCGCGACCCCCATTTGATAATTGCCCCATTTCAATATCCTGTACTCTTCCAGATGATCCAGCGAGCCTTCCACCATTGAGCTGATATCCGTTGCGATCAATCTCACTTTTCTGTCGCTTCGCGGCCTGGCAATTACAGTGGAGCTAAGCGTCAGCGCCGCAGGAAATACATAGCCTCCATTATAATCCGTATGTTCACCGATCAGATTTACCCTGCCCGGCGAAGTAAATACCCTTATTCCATCCTCTGTTCCATAAAAAACATTAACAAATTTCCTCTTTAAATCCGGAATATTCATATTTCAATTCCTCTTTATTATACCTGTTTTCGATTTATTCTGTCATCTGCTAGTACCACTTGAGCGTATAGCCGTCCTTATCCAGACTATGTCGATTATAAATCCTGTACGGTTTCCTTAAATCGCCTGTAAGCTTGACGAAGTTCTTCCGCTTTCTCCTCGGGCTTCGTGGGGTTAGCATGCGCCCAGGCGCCTGTTTCGCTGGAGGCATTGAACTTCTGCTTGTCAGCTGCACGCTTTGGAGGGAAAAATTCTATATGAAAATGATAATAATCACCGGTATCGCCGCTGTTGACCGGATTCTGGTGCATGCACATCATATAGGGCATTGCATAGCCGAACAGCGAATCCAGCGTTCCGGTGGTTCCCTTCAAAGCCTTAGCCAGATTCAGTTTTTCCATCTCATTGAACTGGGCCAGATTCTGCTTGTGATTCCTGCTCACAATGTACATCCCGTAAGGATATTCCGTAAAAAAAGGCAGGAAGACCAGAAAGTCCTCATTTTCAAAGATCACCCTGTTGCCGTATTTTTCTTCATCCCTGTACATGTCACAGATCAGACACGTACCCTTCGTGTCATAATACTCCTTGCAGGATTCCAGCTCCAGTTCCAGTTTCTTCGGTATGTAGGAGTAGCCGTAAATCTGTCCGTGCGGATGCGGCATTGTCACACCTACCAGCTCACCCCTGTTCTCAAAAATAAAGATATACTTTATTCTCGCATCTTTCCTTAATTCAACAAATCTTTCGGTCCAGAGACCGATAATTTTCATGATATGTTCTGTTGAAAACTGATATAGCGAAGTGTTGTGATCGGGAGAGTAAAGAATCACCTCGCATTTGCCATAAGCTTCGGCCATTCTGTACAGATCCGTCGGTACATTATCGGGAACCGGCGGGTCCTGCGAGAGGGCAGGGAAATCATTATCATATTTATACACTTCATAGTTGTCAGGCACCTTCCCGGAGCCCGGACAGAATGGGCACCAATCCTTGGGCAACTGCGGTCTGTTCTGCCTGTGGGACGCGATCATCACCCAGTCTCTGATCAATGGATGCCAGCGCAATTCTGCCATAAGCAATTCCTCTTCTTCCTCTATGCCTGATATATTCGGCGACTTTTTACCATTTTACAATATACGTTACGTTTCTTATAACCTCTCGGTTCAAGGAAATTGCTTCGGTTATAGAAACATTTTCTTACCTAAGTATAAATTTTTCCGAGGAAACTTTATACTGTTGCTGTGTCTTAAAGAGGCCGGTCGCAAGCTTGGCTTGCCGCCGGCAATGTATCCGGGGCTGGAGATATGCCCACCGTTCTGAAAGCTAAATCGTCACCCGACGCTGAGGCTTTTTACTGAATCAAAAGAGAGCTTGGAATCTTTTGCCTCGTTATAAGATTATATTACAGACCTGCTCTGCTAAAGTAAATAGTTCATAAGAATAAAAACCCAAAGTTGGGGTAGTACAAGCTATTAATTTCTCCCTCTTCGTTTTTATGTCGGAGAAAATTTTCAAATTATTCATTGACATATAATATTATTCATTGTATAGTATTATTCATAAGATATTTATTACAGAATAAAACATCGTCAGAAATGGGAGTGTGAAAATGATGAACTCACTGGTATGTATCACAGGCGCGGCAGGCGGACTTGGAAAGGCCTTTTCAGTCGAATGCGCAAGCCGCGGCTGGAATTTGTTCCTTACGGACCTTTCGGAGGAAGCTTTGGCAAGATTGGCAACAAGCCTTACAAATACCTATAGCATAAATGTATATTACCGCAGCTGTGACCTGACCGATTTTGATGCAAGGTCGGAATTGTTTGAACACTTGATACAAAAGGACTACAGCTTCAACTTTTTGATAAATATCGCAGGCCTGGATTACGAGGGCTTGTTTTCCGAAAGAAGCCGCGAACAGATCAAAACAATCCTCAGACTTAATATCGAAGCGAATCTTGAAATGACAAATGCCCTGCTGAAACTTCGTGACACTTCAAGAACCTTCAGGATCATCAATGTCGCCAGTCTCGCCGCTTACTACCCCATGCCTGTCAAGGCAATGTACGCATCCTCGAAACGCTTCCTGCTCGACTTTTCAAGGGCTCTGCGCGAGGAGCTCCGCTCCCAGGATGCTACCGTTACTGCGTTGTGCCCGGCTGGAATGCCGACTACGCCGGAGTGCATCAGGGCAATTGAAGTGCAGGGGGTTGCAGGCAGGATCACAACCAGAAATGTAGGCTTCGTTGCAGCAGGAACGATTGACAGGGCGCTTAGAGGCAAGGCAATATACATTCCGGGACTTTTGAACAGGATACTGAAGTTGGCCGGAGGACTGATTCCCCCATCCCTGATTGCTCATTTGATCGGAAGCAGATGGAAAGCTGCACATGGAAAAAGAGCAGCTGGCCGGCCTGCAATGCAGCCGGAGGCATTATAACAAGGCATCATAAAAACGGAGGTGAATTGCTATGCAGAATCAGAGAATAAATAAAGTAATCGTTATAACAGGGGCCACATCCGGAATCGGTCTGGCAACTGCAAAGGAGCTGGCAGGCAAAGGCACTTACATCATCGGTACGGGCCGATCCGCAGAGCGTTGCACCGGAGCTGAACAAGAAGTCCTGAAGGGTTGTCCTCATGCCAGGATCCATTATCTAAGGGCGGATCTCTCTTCCCTTACCGAAGTGAGAAGGCTTGCGGCTGCTATACGAGAAAGGCTGGCTTCAGATGACCTGGGTTGCATTGACGTACTGGTCAATAACGCCGGAACCGTATCAAGCTGGTATGTTTCTACAATAGATGGTTTCGAACTGCAATTTGCAGTCAATCACCTGGCCCCATTCCTGCTGACCTATGAACTGCTGCCGCTTCTTTTAAAGTCACAGGAAGGTACTGTCATCGGAGTCAGTTCAGGCTCCCACTACAGGACGAAAATGCACTGGAAGGACGTACTCCTAAGGAAACATTACAACTGTCTTCTGGCATACAAGCAGTCAAAGCTTGCCAACGTATTGTTCGCAACAGAACTGAACAGGCGGTTCGGCAAGGATGCAAACCGTATTCGAGCCTATGCCGTTGATCCGGGTCTGGTGAATACGGACATTGGACTAAAGGGTACGGGCGGACTGGTCAGGAAGGTCTGGGAAATCCGCAGCCGCGGCGGAACACCGGTTGAACAGCCGGCACATTCCATTTCCTATCTTGCGACCGAGCCTGCCGCACACAAGACCGGAGGCGTCTACTGGAAGGATTGTGCCCCGTTGAAGCCAAGCCGCTATTCGCAGCTTGAAGAGGCAGGCTCCAGACTGTGGGAATTGTCCGAGCGCATGTGCGGTATTCAATTTGATTTTACCGCAAAAAACCGTTCCTGAACTTGAAAGCTTTTATGCATGCAGTTACAACACATTGAAACTGCATGCATTGAGGTATGATACATGTTTGAAAATACTTCAACTTGTAAAATCAAGGACTGCACATAAGCATTTCAGCTTTAGAACCTGTTTTGAAATGCTCCCTGCAAGCCCGGGTTTCACAGCATGCAGGGAAAAGTCGCAGATAAGCTGGAAAGCGACTTTTTGCAGGCAATCAAATTTAACTTGAATCACTCGGGAATATAAGGTAAATTGATAGTGACGGATTTTCCGCCAAATTCTTTTCCCGTTGTATAAATGACTCAAGGAGGTATTTGCATTGGATGCCCAGATGAAAAAAGGGCTGTTGGATGCTTGTGTACTTTTTATCTTAATAAAGGGAGACACCTACGGCTACAAGCTCACCCAGGAGATCACCTCCCTCATGGAAACGTCTGAGTCCGCTCTTTACCCTGTTCTCAGAAGGCTTGAATCACAGGGTCATCTTGAAACCTATTCCGCTGAACATTCCGGCAGACTCAGGCGCTATTACAGGATAACTGCCGAAGGAATCATGCGTTTAAAAGAATATAAAGCCGAGTTGTTGGAACTCAAAAAAGTGATTGATTTTATTGCAGGCGGTGATGAAAATGGATGACAGTTTAATAACGTTCTTGTCTGAATTGAGATCAGGCTTGTCCGGTTTCCCTGAATCCGAGACCCGGGAAGCTGTGGCATACTATGAAGAATATATCAGTGACGCACTGGAAGAAGGAGAAAAAGCAGAAAACATCCTCTCCCGTCTCGACTCCCCTGGGAAAATTGTGACAGTCATCATGGCAGAAACCAGCATCAGAAAGGCACAGAATAGACCCGGTCTGAAGAATTACTCGAAAGTGCTTAAATATTCAAGAGTGCTTGTTACAAGGCCATTTTCCATCCTGCTCTTTTTCCTATTCGTAATCGTCACCTACGGTATGGCGCTCCTACTTTTCCTTGGTTCCTTTGCTTCGGCGGCAGCTGCATGTATCCTGCTTCCGGGGTCTGTTTATGAAGCGTTGAACATCCCGGCGAAATTCACAGCTGAAATCATAGGAACTATAGGTGCAGGCCTCTTTTCCGCAGCGCTTTGCCTGTTGCTGGCCTACGGACTTTTTAAGTTGTGCGCCCTTTTTATCAGGCTGTCTACCAACCTTGTAAGCCGGATGTTGAACAAACCAGGCAATCAATACCCTAATGCCGGACAAAACAGTTCATTCAGCGGCAATTCCCCTGCTAAAGCCATGAAGTCAAAGAGGATCTCTTTGATATGTTCAATTGCGCTTGCTGCCGGGCTTGTGCTTTCGCTTTCCACAGGACTTCCTTTCAAGCTGTTTATGATATTCAACAGCATGGAACCGGCCAGTGTCAAGACATTGGAGTGGGCGTACAACAAGGCGGATGTTAATAAGATCAGCGTAACCACTGCCCATTCGCATATCAGGCTGGAAGAAGGCAATTCGGATAAAATCAGGATATCCTATGAACAGCCGGACTGGATGGAGCCGGAAATAAGCTGCAAGAATGGGCAACTTACATTTAACGAGGTATCCAATGGCAGGTTGCCCCTCTTTCCACTGGTTTCCATCCATGAAAACAGGACAGATGTAGTTCTTACTCTTCCCCAGGGCTTCAAACCCGAATCCCTGAAACTGGAGAGCAGAGGCGGCTTCATATACCTTGCCACAGGAGATTTCAATGCAGAGGTTGAGACCTACACCGGCAATATTTATATTGAAAAAAGAGCCGCCACAGATGCCGGTATAAACGCAGGAACATCTACAGGCATCATTCAGGCTAATGGCAAAGATATCGGAACTAAAACCACAGACGGCCTCAGATATGAAGCTGACAGTGCGATTTTTGAACCTTCTGCCGATGGTGCAAAAACCATACGGATCCAAACCTCGCGAGGCAGCATATTCATGGACTAGTCGTATCTCAGAAGTCCTTGGTTTAACATCAGACAGGAGCATTTTACTGATATGCTGCCCTTTGGAAAATAGTTTTGTTATTTATACTGTTTACTCACGGGGGTAGTATATCGCATTTTGTGTACCCTGCCTTTTTTGCGCTATAACCTGCGTTGTAGTGAAAAAAACATTATGGTATAATATGGATATCAATGAATAAGGAGTATTTTGTATGGCCAAGAACAAGCTTTTATGGATCCCGCGAACCCTGACTATTGTCTTCATTGTTTTCCTTTCTCTTTTTTCGCTTGATGTGTTTACGGATGAAGGTGCTCTCTTACCAATGATAGGAGGTTTTCTGATTCACAATATCCCCTCCTTCCTGCTGATAATCGTTTTGATTATTTCATGGAAACGTCCGTTTATTAGCGGGATGGCATTTGCATTATTCGGTTTGCTGTCAACGATTTTCTTCCATACTATCAGAAATCTCTTCAGTTTTCTTTTTATATCCCTGCTATCGGTTATAATCGGTGGGTTATATTTGTTGTGTTATCTGACGCCTAAAAAAACGGAACATCTGAAAGGTATCTGATGAAAGGTGATAAAAGGTAGCGAAAAATGGAGTTAAGTACCAATAAAAGCTCTTTCGAAACTGAAAGGCTGACAATCAGGAGATTCAGGGAAGATGACTGGAAAGACCTGTATGACTACCTTTCAAGTGAAGCAGTTGTCAAGTATGAGCCCTATGATGTATTCAGCGAAGAGGCCTGTAAGGAGGAAGCCGTAAAGCGCTCCAACAATGAAGCCTTTTGGGCTGTATGCCTGAAGGAAAATGGAAAGGTGATAGGCAATGTTTATTTTCAATTACAGGAACCAAGAGAAATAAGGACCTGGGAAATTGGGTTTGTTTTCAACCCTTCTTATTTTGGGAAGGGTTATGCGACAGAAAGCTGCAGTAAAATCCTGGATCACGCCTTCAATGAATTGAATGCCCATAGGGTACTAGCCATGTGCAATCCGGAGAACACGGCTTCATGGAAGCTTATGGAGAGGCTCGGAATGAGGCGTGAGGGGCATTTTTTAAAGAAAATGTATTTTAAAACGGATGAAAATGGCACTCCATTATGGCATGATGCATATGAATATGCCGTTCTGGCAGACGAGTGGCTGAGCAGCGTAAACTGAACAAGTCAAACTGAACAGCAAAGTCTTTATTGAAAAGAGGTTACCCATGATTGAAAAAGCACTATATGAGGATCTGGACGAAATACTGGCACTTCAGAAGCTGGCTTATATAAGCGAGGCTGAAATTTGCGGCGACTACACGATCCCTCCCCTCACCCAGACCTTGGAGGGCATCAGCGATGATTTTTCAAAGCAGACCATATTAAAGATCGTGGACGGCGGAAGGATCATCGGTTCGGTTCGCGCATATGAGAAGGACGGCATATGCTGCATCGGGCGCGTTATCGTCCACCCGGAGAGACAGAACAAGGGGCTTGGGAAAATGCTGATGAAAGGCATTGAGGATACTTTCAGCACCTGTACCCGATATTCACTGTTTACCGGAAAATCAAGCCTGAGAAATCTGCATTTTTACAGCAGCCTGGGTTACGTGGCCGTCGGCGAGGAAAAGGTGAATGAGAAGCTGACTCTTGTCTATCTCGATAAAATGAATAGCTAGAAAAAGCCCAATGAAGAACTGTATCGGTCTCCATTGGGCTGTATTTTTTAATCAGCTGGTGTGTCTGAACTGCGGCAGCCATTTTCGGTTGGCCTCAAACATTTCATCCACCATCTTTTTTATTTCATCCAGGCTCAGTACAGCGGAAGTAAGTGGATCGAAGCAGATCGCATGGAAGACCTTCCTCGGATCGCCTGCAATGGCAGCTTCGACAGCGAGTTCTTCACAACGGGCACTGGTGTTGATTAGTATGGCAAGATGCTCAGGCAGCGGGCCGACATGTATCGGAGCAAGTCCCTTCTTCGAAGCAAGTACCGGCACTTCAACGCAGCAGCCGTCCGGCAGGTTGTCTATCAGGCCGAAGTTGCGAACATTTCCATTAAACTCAAACAAGGAACCGTCCCCGATTGTTGCATTGAAGATGTATGCAGCATATTCGTGTCCTCTCTCCAGCTCCACTTCATCCTTCGCCAGCCATTCATCTATTTCCTTCTTCCATGTTCCTTCACGCTTCAGGTATTCGTCCAGAATATAACCGTAAACACCGGGATTCCAGCCTGTGCTGTGCGTGCAGTATTTCTCGATGAGATCGGGTCTCTTTCTGAACCATGCATTGTATTCCGAGTTGTGCCCACTGGACTCTGTCACGTAATAATCGAAGTTCAGGAACATCTCATTTCTGACCATTTCCTCCTTGTATATCTCAGGCCTGTCTGTAATTGCTTTTCTGATCAGTGGGTAAGCATCCTTGCCATTCCATTTATAGTCCAGATAAAATGCCTGATGATTGATACCTGCGCACAAATAGGTGATTTCCTCCATCGGTGCGCCTATCCACTTTGCGAGCATGTCTGCCGTTCCCTGTACGCTGTGGCAAAGGCCGGTCACCTGCACACTGCTTTGCCCCTGCATAGCCCTGCAAAGCATGGCCATCGGATTGGTATAATTGAGGAAAATGGCATTCGGGCAATAACGTTCAATGTCCTTGCATATGTCGAGCATGACGGGAATGGTACGCAGTGCTCTGAAGATACCCGAAGGTCCTCTTGTATCACCAACGTTTATATCTACGCCATACTTTTTGGGAATTTCAACATCATGCCGCCATACATTCACACCGCCGGCAAGGATGGTACAGACGACACCATCCGCGTCCTTCAATGCCTCCATGCGATCCATTGTTGCAACGACCTTTGCAGGGTATTTACCCGCATCCGTAATTCTGTCCACAGCCTTTTTGATGGCGGCGAGCCGCTCGGGATCGATGTCCATGAGCGCTATTGTGCAATCGGACAGTGCTGGAAACGATAGTATGTCCCTGACCAGACACCTGGTGAACCCAAAGCTGCCGGCCCCGATAAATGCAATTTTCTTCAAAGTAATCACTCCTCACTATTTTCCTGGAATCATCCAGCTTCATTTGCAGGTATCTTTTACAACTGCATTATTGTATCCTATCTATCATTCTATAATTTATTCCTCTCATGTAAATAGAAACATGCTATATAAATATGGTATAATGCTGGAAAATAATATTTTTCAATTGGAGTTCCGAGGTGCAAAATGGCACAAAATTCACTGATTGACCGGATAAAAAACACCGATTTGAATATGGTTCACTGCGGTACCGAAATATGTGAGTCGGGCCACAGCTTCGGCCCGGCAGTAAGGGATCATTTCCTGATCCATTATGTTCACAGCGGGAAGGGGAAATTCTGCGTTGGCGACAGTGAATATTCCCTATGCAAAGGTCAGGGTTTCCTGATTTGTCCCGATATCGTAACCTATTACGAGGCGGATATTAAAGACCCCTGGCACTACTCCTGGGTTGGCTTCCATGGACTAAAGGCGGAGGGTATTCTAAAGAGTGCCGGTTTGACTCGAAATAATCCCGTTTTTTCTTCCATGGGAGATTATGTTGACAATTGCTTCTCACAAATCAATAGAACCGACAACCTGCATCCCGGAAGTGAATTACGCCTTCTGGGCCTGCTCTGCCTGTTCCTCTCCGAACTGATCGGACAAAGCGGCAATGAAGAACAACACGGCCTGACCGCCAGCAGAAAAGAAATCTACATAAAAAAAGCTATTGAATATATAGAAATGAATTTCTCAAGAAAAGTGCGCATCAGCGAACTGGCACGGCATCTTGGCCTTGACAGGAGCTATCTCGGCAGTATATTCAGGGCTCAGCTTGGCACCTCGCTGAAAGGATTCCTCCTCAATTTCAGACTGGACAAGGCTTGTGTGCTCATGGAAAACAAAGCCCTCTCGATCGGAGACATATCACGTTCAGTGGGCTATGGTGATCCGCTTCTGTTTTCCAAGCTGTTCAAAAAAAATAAAGGCTTGTCGCCGCGAGAGTACAGAAGGGTGATTAATGGGCTTAAGGGACTTTAATAGCGCATTCGCTAAGAGTAGAGATGTTTCATGTAATTAGCCGTCAGGTTATATGAATGTAAATCCAACGTCAGTCGGAGATCTGTTCATGCTCGGATAGTTTTTCCCTTTTGCAGGAAGTCTGTGCTGCATCCGGAAAATAAAAATGCTATTACGAAAAAGACAGTAATGCATCTGCATATCATCACTGTCGATGAATTGAGTAAACCTTACCATTCAGAAAAGAACGAAGCGGCTATCTCGAATCTTGGTTTCGAGACAGCCCCAGCGGATATTTAGTGCATACGGCTTATTTATCTAGGATCATTGGATTTATTGCAGTAGAAAATCACTTGAATTTTATCATTCAAATGACAAAATTTTCGTTCATCCATTAATGGTATCCTCTGCAATAGAGTCAGCTCCCAAAAACAAAGAATAAAAAATGGCAATAAATAATGCTTCGCTCATAATTACTATTGATCAGCTCCAGGTCCGGTCATTGGAATATTCAAAGTTCCACTCATCTGTAGAGGCCCAAAGCGGAGGCGAGTGAGGGAGCTGATGCTCTTTCAGAACCTCATCGTTCAGGCTGTCAAATCCAAGTCCGGGTTTTTCTTCCGGTATAATGAATCCGTTTTTGATTACAGGTTTTGGCCCGCCAGCCAAGATGTCGTTCCACCAAGGATCATCCGGTGCGTTGAATTCCATTGCAATAAAATTTTCGGTGGTAACACCGACATGAGCGGTAGCCATAGCAGCCACCGGTGTTTCACACATGTGGCAGATCATGGACAAATGGTGCTCCTTTGCCATATTGCCAATACGCTGCATTTCAAAAATACCCCCACAGGAGCAGACATCCGGATGAATGATCGGGACGGCACGTTCCCTGCACAGCGGATAAAAACTCTCTTTTAAGTACAGATCTTCTCCGGTGGCCATCGGTGTAGTTGTCATGCCGGAAAGCCGTTTATACTCTTCCACAAAAGTGCAGGGTAACGGATCTTCAGCCCATGCAAGGTTATATTTCTCCAAACGGCGCAGTAAACGTGCCATGTCTTCCAGGTTGATATGACCTAAATGGTCGACAGCAAGCGGAACCTGATAGCCGATTGCCGCACGAATTCTGGAAAGTTCTTCTTCATATCTATCCAATCCATGCTCTGTAATGCGCATAAAAGTATACGGGTGCTGGTATGAAAAGGATTCGTACAGACGGTTTCTCTCAAAATGGCTTCCCTGCGGATCGGCACTATAATTCTCATCTACATACAGCATGTGGCGCTTACGAGCCTGTACCAGTTCCTCCGCAAAACCCGGAAACCCAGATAGTATTGGCTCATCCGGATACATCATTTGAACATTTTCTATGCCGAGAATACACTTAACCATAGTGAAACCATCTTCTTCAATGTGCCGTTTCAATTCATATCCCATGCCCTCACCTGTCATGGGGTGGCGGGGATGACGACCCAAATCGCAGTATACGCGCACCGTATCACGAAATTTTCCGCCAAGCATCTGGTAGACAGGGACACCATACGCCTTTCCCGCCAGATCGCACAACGCAATTTCGATACCGCTGACGCCGCCCCCCTGCCGGCCTGGCCCCCCCAACTGTTTGATACGGTTGAAAATCCGATTGATATTGCAAGGATTCTCCCCCAGTATACGGCTCTTCAGCATTGCAGCATAGGTGCGGCTGCCAAAATCCCGCAGTTCTCCGAAGCCGCTGATCCCCTGGTTGGTATCAATGCGCACCAGGGTACAATGCATCGGCGCCTGGTACAAATCAGCAAACCGCATATCCGTAATC
>JAEWQC010000200.1 GCA_023399355.1 Bacillota bacterium
TGGATCAGACAAACAAACGCTAAACGATGAAAATACCGGACGCTTTCCATCAGTGGAAGATGAACCGGAGCGTTTCCCGTTTACAGAAGACGATCTCAGATACCGGCGCCTCAAGGAAACACACCGGAAGGATTTTAACGCCGTAGTCATCTGTATCATGGACGTCTCAGGCTCTATGGACCAGACGAAGAAATATATGGCCCGCAGTTTTTATTTTCTGCTTTATCAGTTTTTAAGGCTCAGGTATTCTCATATTGAGATCGTGTTTATTGCACATACCACAACAGCCAAAGAAGTGGGAGAACTCGAATTTTTTCATAAAGGGGAATCGGGAGGTACTTATATCAGCAGTGGCTATGAAAAAGCTCTGGAAATTATCGAGCAGCGTTACAACCCCGCTAGCTGGAACATATACGCTTTCCACTGCAGCGACGGGGATAACTGGACGGAGGATAACAAAAAAGCCATCGAGCTTGCTGCCAGGCTGTGCGAGGTTTGTAACCTGTTTGGGTATGGGGAGATCGTGCCCGGCTATTATTATGCCGGCAGTACGGTGAAGTCGGAATATCTCAAGAATATAAGCGCGGATAATTTTGTTGTTGTTACCATAACGAAGAAAGAGGATATTGTTGCCGGTCTTAAACGTCTTCTTGAAAAAGACGGCGAAAGCTTGTAATACTGTGAATTAATGAAAGGACACCGGAAATGTCGGATTACAGCATCAGTGAACTGGAAAAATGGAATGTTTGTATTGAGGAAAAAGCTCTTGAGAATGGACTTGATTTTTATGAGCAGGAATTTGAATTGGTCAGTTATGAATCCATGACTTCCTATGAAGCCTATACCGGCATGCCTTCGCATTATCCCCACTGGAGTTTCGGGAAAGCCTACGAGAGGATCAGGACGCTCAACAGGTACAATTTGTCGGGGCTGCCCTATGAAATGGTTATCAACTCCAATCCCTGCATAGCCTACCTGATGAAAGACAATACGCTGTTGCTTCAAATCCTTACAATGGCGCATGTATACGGACACAACGACTTTTTCAAGAATAACAGGCTGTTCAGTGCCGGTACAAGGGCCGAACATACCATAGAACTCTTTAAAAATCATGCCGGTCGTATAAGATCCTATATCAGTGATCCCAGCATCGGCTATGAAAAAGTGGAAAGGATGATCAATGCTGCGCATGCGCTTCGGTATCAATGTGCGAGGACCATTGGCGAGAAAAGGCTGAAGGCGGAGGAATTAAAAAAACGCATACAGGAAGGAAACAAAAAGAATGATAAGGATTTTCCACTGCTTGAGGCGCATGAGCGTCAATTCAATGCCGAGCCTGACTTGAAGCGGATACCCTTGCAGCCGGAAGAAGACCTGTTGGGATTTGTGACGGCATACGGAAGGCACGAGGAATGGGAACGTGTCATCATTGACATGATCCGTGAGGAAACGCTTTATTTCATACCGCAGATTGAAACGAAGATCATGAATGAAGGCTGGGCAAGCTACTGGCATTATTCTTTGCTGAACAGTCTTGAACTGCCTCAGCAGTATCAATTTGAATTTTTGAGAAGACATAATCAGGTGGTGAAGAACCATGAAGGCGGAATTAATCCGTATTATCTTGGCTTCAAGATTTTTGAAGACATCCGGAAGAAAGTTCCCGACAACCCTGCTTTGATTTTTGAGGTGAGGAAGATCGAGCGGGATGCTTCTTTCATAAGAAGGTACCTGACAAAGGAGCTTTGCAACGAAATGCACCTCTACGAATATGAAAAGGACTCGAACGAGTATGTGGTCTCCGAAGTAGCAGATGATGAGGGGTGGATGAAAATCAGGGATACGCTTGCGTCTTCTGCCGGTATGGGCGGCATTCCCTGCATCAGGGTGACTGACTTCATGCAGAAGGAGAACACGTTGCTGCTTGAACATATTTATGACGGGAGAGAACTGGAATTGAATTATGCTAATGAAACGCTCAGACATCTGGTGGATTTGTGGGAAGGGAAAATCATACTGAACACAGTGGTTGAAGGCAGGAAAAGATCTGTACTGTGTGACGAACAGAAGAAAATAACGTTGATCAATTTGGGATGATTTCCGTGTGGATGACAGACCAATTGTACATTCGGTAATAACAGGGGGTTGACGAGCCCGAAGGGAAGTCATATAATAATCCCATACGATATCTTTGAAAAAGTTGATCATAAACTGCGGGGGATTAACTCAGCGGGAGAGTGCTACCTTCACACGGTAGAAGTCATTGGTTCGAACCCAATATTCCCCACCAGAATAATTATTCTTTGGAAATTCCAAGGAATAATTATTTTTTTTATTCCTTGTATACATATGGTAGAATAATAAAGAAAGCTTTTGTAGTATAAAAAGTTCTAGTGAGGGTTTTATATATGAAAAAAACATTGATTTTATTTGCGCTGGTGATTCTGTTGACCGGCTGTGGTCCGAAACCCGCACCGGCCGGAGAAAATGAATCGGGAGTGTCTTCGGGTACCGCTGTCGACACAAACAATAAACAAAGTGCAGCTAAAACACTTGAGGGAGAAATAAAGTTTTTCCCTACCTATGATGCGAAATATAAAACCGGAAGCAATGAAATGTTTGATTTCTGGTTCGATATCCCAAATGAATGGAAAGCGGTGGATCAATCGAAGGATGGTTCGGAGTACACCATTTTTCCAGATAATGATAAGGTATCAATAAAGATTTCAGGTGTGATAACGGATGAGACGGAAGAGGAATATTATGCCAGGCTTGCAGGAGACGGAGGCACGATAACCGACTTTACCTACAGAGATGGCTGGGAAGGAAAAAAGATCTCAGTCAGTGCAACCGAGACCTGGTACGTGCGCATTGATGGTGACAGCTACATGGTGCTTCATATTGATGCAGCGGGTCAAAGCGAATGGATGGATCAAAATGAGGACAAGCTTAATTATATGGCTATGAGTGAAAGAACCACCAGGGAAAGTTATGGAAACGGCATGGACGGCAAGAATTCAGTAACACTCGATGACCTGCAGTTTGGAAGTGTAAAACTGGATATGTCATACAATCAACTGCTGAAGGTGCTAAAGAAAAAGCCGATTAAAGAGGAAACGGATAAATATGAGGGATTGGATGCCAGAACACTATTCTTTGCCGACAATACCCAGATATATGTGGTTGATGGTTCAGTCTATTCGATGAATGTTACAAGTCCGGATTATCCTACAACAAGGGGGCTTAAGGTCGGGGATGCTACAGACAGGCTAATAGAGTTGTATGGGGAGCCGGACACGAAGGAGGACAAAACTCATTGGGGATATAACTATAAAGGTTATGAAGTGTTTACGGTAATTGTCAAAGACGGGAAAGTGACTGAAATGCAAATAGATCTTGTAATGTAGAAGGAGAGAAATATGGTTACATATGATCTGGATAAGATCCAGGAAGCGGCCGATTTCATTAAAACAAAAATAGGCGGAAAGCCACAGATCGGAATAATCCTCGGTTCCGGACTCGGCCCGCTCGTAGATGTACTGGAGCAGCGTCTGGAAGTGGACTACAGTGATATTCCGGGATTTCCGCAGACCACTGTCCCCGGGCATGCAGGAAAACTGGTCTTTGGAATGCTTGGCGGGAAATATGTGCTTGCAATGAAGGGACGCTTTCACTTTTATGAAGGGTATAATATCTCCCAGGTGGTTTTTCATATTCGAGTGTTCAAACTCCTTGGGATAGAGAACCTTCTTGTTACAAATGCAGCAGGAGGTATAAATACAGCCTTCAAACCCGGTGATCTGATGATTATCACAGATCATATCAGCTTATTTGCACCATCTCCTTTGAGAGGCAAGAATCTTGAGATGTTCGGTACAAGATTTCCGGATATGTGCGGTGTCTATAACAGCAGCCTGATTGAGACAGCAAGGGAAGCGGCGCGTGAAGATGGAATCGAGTTGAAGGAAGGCGTTTATTCATTTGCCCAGGGACCTATGTTTGAAACACCTGCCGAGATACGGGCCCTTAGAGTAATGGGAGCTGATGCTGTCGGCATGTCGACAGTACCTGAAGTAATAACAGCAAGGCATTCCGGAATGAACATCATGGGTATTTCCTGCATTACGAATATGGCCGCCGGTGTTCCTGGACAGCCGCCCAACCACAAGGAAGTAATGGACACGGCGAAGCACGTGGAAAAGAAGTTTACCATGCTTGTCTCAAGAATTGTTGAAAAATGGCCCGTCTGACAAACTCCTTAAATCCATTTGCAGAATGAATAGCTGCATTAAAATGAATTTGATTGTACTAAAGAAGCATAATAATTGTATATAATAGAAATTGACTGTTGATAATGTTACTATATTGGTTTATAATGACATTATCTTCTTTTTTTAATATCTAATGAAAAAAATTGGTATCCCTCATTTTTAGATTTGCATTGCACGAAGCACTTGTTGCAAAAAAATGAAATCATACAGTACAAAATTTTTTGCAACAGAATAAGGAGATAGATTGCTGATGGATAAAGAAATTCTTAATATGGAAGAAGCGGCAGAATTTTTTAATGTCAGTATAAAGACTTTCATCAAACTGCTGAAGGAAGAAAAGGTTCCTGCCAGAAAGATCGGAAGAGAATGGCGTTTCAGCAGGCAAGCGCTTGTATTATGGCTTTCGGCAGGCGATTCACAGCAATATTCCTCCAGTGACAGCGATACAAAGGAATTCTTCGACAGAGTGGCACCTGAGTGGGAAAGTATGCGGGGCGGCTATTACGACGATTCAGTAATCCGTAGTTTGCTCGAAACTAAACTGCTGAGAAGTAATATGACCCTTGTGGATCTTGGAGCAGGAGACGGTTATCTTTCGCGTGCAATCGCATTACAGGTGGAAGACGTGATTGCCATTGATATTTCTGGAGAGATGCTTAAGGAACTAAGTAAAAAAGCTATACAGGACGGTCTTGCAAATATCCGGACAATCATAGCAGACGGCTGTGACCTGCCTCTGGGTGATGAAAGCGTGGACTTGGTCTGTGCGAACATGTTCCTCCATCATATCGAAGAACCCGAGCTTGCGATAAGAGAAATGTACAGGGTGCTGAAGCCAGGCGGCAAAGTGTTTCTGGCGGATCTGAAGGAACACGGCAATAAGGACTTCAAGGAAAAGATGCATGATGTCTGGCAGGGATTTTCCCAATATGAGATAAAGGATTGGTTTGTCAAATGCGGTTTCAGAAATATATCGTTGGATTTTTCCAGTAAAAAAGCTGCATCGAAAAAGAATGACGACGGCATATTTATAATGACGGCTGAAAAGTAAAGGAACTGACGGTTATACGACGGTAAGGGAAAAAAGATACAGTAGGAGAGCGAATAATGGACAGGATAATTGTTGCGGGATCAATAGCTTTTGATCACATCATGGATTTCCCCGGATATTTTAAAGATCAGATCATACCAGAGAAGATAAGCGAATTGAATATCAGCTTTCTGGTCAGAAGTTTAAAGAAGGTAAGGGGCGGGACTGCGCCGAATATTTCATACAGCCTGGCACTGACCGGACAGAAGCCCGAGGTACTTGGGACTGTCGGAAGTGATTTCGAGGATTACAGGAAATGGCTTGAGGAGAATGGAGTTGGGACGAAGCTGATCAGGGTGAAAGAGGATGATTTCACAGCGTCCTGTTTTATTAATACGGATCTTGCCAACAACCAGATTACAGGTTTTTACCCGGGTGCTATGGCCAATGATCCGGAGATCAGCATGCATGACATTTCCATGAAGGATGTGTCAATGGTGGTGATTGCTCCGACCGAGCCTGCTGCAATGAGTAAATGGAGTAATGAATTACAGGAAATCAGGGTACCCTATCTGTATGATTCGGGGATGCAGATACCCAGGATGTCCGAACAGGACCTTGTACAGGGCGTTTTGGGAGCCAGGATTGCCATCTTCAATGAATATGAATATGAAATGATGTTAAAAAAGACTGGTCTCACAATAGAGGAGATATTGAAAAAAGTTGAAATTGTAGTTGTCACCCTGGGAGATAAGGGTTCATTGCTCCGAAACCGGACGGAAAGCGTGCTGGTTCCTGCTGCAAAGCCGCTTGCCATCATCGATCCTACCGGAGCAGGAGATGCGTACAGAGCTGGACTTCTCAAGGGCTATTTCGAGGAAGCCGGTCTTAAACGCATGGGTCAATATGCAAGCATATCAGCGGTATATGCAGTTGAACACAAGGGAGCTACTGAACACAGCTATACGATTAAAGAATTCAATAATAGATATAAAGAGAATTTTGGAGGGTTATAAGAATGGTAAAGTGCGATATCAGGGACAAATCCCTGGCACCAAAAGGGAAGTTAAGAATTGAATGGGCAGACAATCAGATGCCGGTTTTAAAAATGATCCGAGAAAGATTTGCAAAGGAAAAGCCATTGGCTGGCAAGAAAATGTCATGCTGCCTGCATGTCACGACTGAGACCGCGAACCTGATCAGAACTTTGAAGGAAGGCGGCGCGGACATTGTACTGTGTGCTTCAAACCCGCTGTCGACACAGGATGATGTTGCTGCCTCACTGGTGATGGATTACGGTGTTCCGGTATACGCCATCAAGGGCGAAGACAGAGATACTTATTACAAGCACCTTCTGGCCGCCATTGAACATGGCCCGGATATGACACAGGATGACGGATGCGATCTTGTAGGGCTGCTGCACAAGAATTACAGCGACACGTATCTGAAAAATGTTATCGGCGGTACTGAAGAGACGACCACCGGTGTTATACGCCTTAAGAGCATGGAAAAGGATCATGCGCTGAAGATACCCATCGTTGCTGTAAATGAGTCGGATACGAAGCATTTGTTCGATAACAGGTACGGTACAGGTCAAAGTACGCTGGATGGCTTATTAAGAGCCACAAACATCCTGCTGTCAGGAAAGAATTTTGTCGTATGCGGCTATGGTTGGTGCGGCAAAGGTCTCGCAATGAGAGCGAAGGGTATGGGCGCCAATGTTACCGTTACAGAAGTGGATCCGATTAAGGCAATTGAGGCTGTCATGGAAGGTTTCAGGGTTATGAAACTCGAAGAGGCCATGAGTTTTGCCGATATCATTATCACTGTGACTGGAGATCTTAATGTCATTGATGAAAAGCACATCAAGCTTGCCAAGGATGGCGTTGTAATAGCAAATTCCGGTCATTTCAACGATGAGATCAACATAACGGCGATTGATGCGTTGGCAACCTCAAAAAGGACCGTACGTGACTTTGTTGAGGAATATACGATGAAGAATGGCCGCAAGCTGTTCCTGCTGGCTGAAGGCAGGCTGTTGAACCTGTCTGCCGCTGAAGGACATCCGGCAATCGTTATGGATATGAGTTTTGCAAATCAAGCGCTGGGCGCAGAATATATCGTTAAAAATGCCGATAAGATGGATAGCAAGGTATATCTGCTGCCGACTGAAGTCGATCAGGAGATAGCCAGACTCAAGCTGGCATCGATGGGCATATCCATAGATGCCCTGACGGAGGAGCAGGTCAAATATCTTTCGTCCTGGCAGAGCGGAACCTGATAAAATAAACCCCATTAAAGAAAGAGGCTGTCCCACCGGACAGCCTCTTTTACAACCACAAGGCCATTAAGGAAATAAGAGAAATATGAGAGTATGAGGTGGTATGAGTATGAGGTGAGTATGAGGGGACAGTTCTCAACTCTATGCAAATTATTTGGTATGAGTGGTATGAGTGGTATGAGGGGACAGTTCTCAATTCTATGCATATTATTTGGGTATGAGGGTATATGAGTATGAGGGGACAGTTCTCGATTCTATGCAGATTATTTGAGTATGAGGGGACAGTTCTCAATTCTGTGCAGATTATTTGGGTAAAAGGCGACAGTTCTCAACTCTATGAGTATTATGCAAAACGGCTGCAATGCTGAGGAGTGAAGGGATGTTTCTTTAACATTAAATGGGGTAAAATATAAGAAATAATAATACAGTGCGTGCATTGATCTTACAGGAGAATAGTATGAACATTCTTATAGAAGGTATTGATATCCTAACTGCTGATCCAACATCAGAATATATTAAAGATGCCGACATAGGTATTGAAGACGGTATAATTTCTCATATTACCGCGTCAGGTCAAATGCCTCCGGAATTCAGAGTTGATAAGAGACTTAGCGGTCGTAAAAAGCTTGCTATGCCCGGACTTGTCAATGCCCATACACACTGTGGCATGACTGCTATGAGAAATACTGCGGATGATTTACCGCTGCAAAAATGGCTTTTCGATAAAATATTTCCGGTAGAAGAAAAAATGACAGATGAGGATGTTTACTGGAGCTCGCTACTAAGTGCTGCAGAAATGATCAGATCAGGTACTACTGCATTTGCAGACATGTACCTGCACATGGATTATGCCGCCAGGGCATTCTGTGAAACGGGCATGAGGGTCAATCTTTCAAGAAGTCCTTTGGATTTTCATAATGATGGAGGTTTTAAGGCAATTGATGCATTTGATGTGTGCAGGAACTATTTCAAAAATTGGAATGGTAATTCTGATGGAAGATTAAAGGTATATGTTGAAGTTCATTCTACCTATCTGTTTGATATAGAATCATTGAAAAAGGCAGCTGACCTGGCACAGGAGCTTCAGACCGGGATACACATCCATTTGCTTGAAACTGCAAGTGAGAGGAAAGATAGTTTTGAGAAATATGGAAAGTCACCAGTGGAAATCTGTCAAGAAACCGGCATTTTTAATGTACCTGTTATAGGTGCACATCTGGTGCATGTCTCTGAGGATGATATTAAAATATTATATGCTGCAGGCGTTAATGCAGTTCACAACCCGACAAGTAATCTGAAGCTTGGAAGCGGCATATCTCCAGTGCCTAAAATGCTTTATGCAGGAATCAATGTCGCACTTGGAACGGATGGAGTGGCAAGTAACAATAACCTAAACATGTTTGAGGAGATGCATCTTGCTGCGTTGATTCACAAGGGGGTTGCACTGAATCCCGAATTGGTCAATGCCAGGCAGGCTTTCAATATGGCAACGGCAAATGGCGCCAAAGCTTTGGGCTTCGGGAATATAACCGGCATGATAAAAGTAGGAATGAAAGCCGATATCCTACTGCTGGATACAGACAAGCCGCACCTTTTCCCGCTGAATGATCCTTATTCAGCTATTGCATATTCGGCTCAAGGTTCGGATGTTCATACTGTTATCGTTAATGGAAATATTCTTATGGAAAATAGGGAGCTTAAAACTATTGATGAGGAAAAGGTTAAAACTAAAGTGAATTCCATTGCTGAGAGGCTTTTTGGGATTTTATAACTGAGAGACTTTTTAGGGAATCACTCTTGAAATATTTCATGTTATAGAGTATAATTCTTTTTGCACGAAGGCTTTGCAAATGCCAATTTGGCTCAGTCGGTAGAGCAGCTCATTCGTAATGAGCAGGTCGCCGGTTCGATTCCGGCAATTGGCTCCAACAGAAACCCTACAGGCTCAACGCCTGCAGGGTTTCTGATTTTATTGAAAATTTTCTTAAAATCGCAAAAACGATTATTTACTGTTTACCGACTATTGGGTTTGCCGCACCTAAATACAGGCATTGCATCAAGCAAAATATCAACGGTAAACTGTTCCGGAATATACCACATCGACATTATAAATATAGAAGCCATAGTCCAATGGATCGTATTGTATGTCCTTCACGATATAATTCGAATAATTGAGGGTTCCGGAGTAACCATCCATGCTGTAGTATTCTGTCGGTGGTATCATTGATTCCACATCAATCATATAACCCATATAAATGTGATTAACTGTCATGGTAGCTGTAATAGAAGCGGGAAGAGTAGGAGGAGGATTGTAAGTCACGTTTCCGGTGTATACCACGTCGATATTATAAATGTAAAAACCGTAGTCTAATGGATCGTATTGCACGTCCTTCACAATATAATACGAATAATTGAGGGTTCCGGAGTAACAACCGGAGTTGTAGTATTCTGTCTGCGGGATCATTGAATCTACATCGATCATTTAACCCATATAAGTATGATTAACTATAATGGTTCTTGGCACAGTATTACCATCTGCGAAAACACCCATACCGAGTGACATTAAACATATCACCATTATTGTTATAAAAAGGACTCTTTTTAATAATTTGTTTCTTAACATATCAATTTCACTCCTTTTAATATTAAATTGACTATTGGATTAATGAAGGTATCTGCACTTAAGTCGGCGTGGAATATTTTGGACTACTACATAATTATGCTATTAAGAAACAAAATGTCAATAATATAAACAATTAACATCAATATCATATTGGACCAGTAATGGCATTATACAATAAATACATTTAACCGGGAGTGCCATTGTTTTTTTCCTGCCCTGTAACTGTATTGTATATATTCGGAGTTTAACTGATATTAGCAGTGAGCACATAATCAGGAATTCTGTTCCAGATGAATTGAACTTGAAAGATTTGCAACCATTTTTGAGAGGAAGCATTGAAGTTTGTATCAGCTAGAGCCATGTTGTGGGGTATGTTTGCGTCGAGACTGACTGCAAGATTACTGTTCGATTTTGGAGCATCGTAACAAAAGCCTGTATTGATTGCAATTAACTTGAAGCAAATCAGTAAATACAAATCCTTTGCTTGAAAATGAGTTTCCCTTCATGAGTACACTGCTTTAAGTACACTTAGCAGAATAATCACTAGTATTGGAGCCAGCCTGAGAACACACAGGGCTAAAATTAGTTTTAAACGCTTCTCATAATTTATTGAATTTATTCTAATAATATTTCAGGGTGATTTAATGATATTCATTTACAACTGCTATGCGGGGACTCATTCGTCTTCGCTGGCTTCAGCCGTTCATCTTAAAAAGCTGCCATTGGACAGGTTACCAACAAGAGAAGAAATAATTAAGACGGATTATTTTGATAAACTTACAAAGAAAGATTTTGGAAAAATTATTTTCCGCGGAACAGATGAAGAGGGGAATAAGGTTTTTACAATCGGAAGAGGACCTTCAAAACTGATTATCCCATGCCTTGTAAATGTTATAAATGTACTTTGCGGTGATTATGGCTTTAAAGAGAAAATCATTTTTTCGAACATGTCGCCAACAGTTAATATGATTATGTCGATTGGCGGATTTACATCCAGAAGGCTTGGATTATCTTTTATCGGTGTTCCACTGTTGGTTATGGGCGCAAAGATGGCACATAAACAAATCATTCAGATTGTTGAACATACGAAGGAATCTGCGAAGACTTTGCAAGATCACGTATTGGTATTGTCCAATAAAAGGTGAGATGTCTGGAACTTATTAAAAAAGAGTAAAGTAGAGAAGCGTCCCCTATAGAGCAAGTGGATGGAAGTCACTTGGTATGGTATAATTGTGAAAGGGGAGGGGACAGCTCTACTAATGCTTTTGAGAGAACTGTCCCTGCAAATTGATTGTAAAGGAGTATGGCAAAATGGGAAAAATCAGATGGGGAATTATTGGAGCAGGAGGCATTGCAAATAAATTTGTTGAAGCGCTTAACTCCATTGTGGATGCAGAGCTGACGGCGGTCGGTTCCAGAGATGCCGGAAGAGCAGCAGGATATGCGCAGAAATATGGGGCAGAGCGCTATTATGGCAGCTATGAGGAATTGGTGAAAGACCCGGATATTGACATTGTCTATGTTGCAACACCACATTCAGCTCATTTCGAATGTACCATGATGTGCTTGAAGGCCGGGAAGGCTGTTCTCTGTGAAAAGCCTTTTACTATCAACGCGTCACAGGCAAAACTTCTCGTTGATATGGCACGTAAGCAGAAAGTGTTTTTAATGGAAGCGATGTGGACCCGTTATCTGCCGGCGATTGTGAAAGTCAGGGAACTGTTGGCATCTGGGGCAATCGGTGAAGTCAGAATGGTAAAGGCGGATTTCGGATTCCGTACGGATATTATTTCGGAGTCAAGGCTGTTTAATCATGAATTGGGAGGCGGAGCATTGCTGGATGTCGGAATCTATCCTCTTTCATTTGCTTCCATGATCCTGGGATCAAAGCCATTAAAAGCTTTGGGAACATCGTATATTGGTACAACAGGTATAGACGAGCAGTGTGCATTTCTGTTGACATATGAAGGCGGTGGTCTGGCAGTGCTGTCAGGTGCCATCAGGACATATATCCCTCAAGATGCATGGGTGCTGGGAACAGAGGGATCCATTAAAATCTCTGAATTCTGGCATGCACATTCGGTTGAAATAAACAGGGATGGTAAGGTTGAAATCCTGAGAATGCCTTATCTTTCGAACGGATATGCTCATGAGGCCATTGAAGCAATGGATTGTCTTCGGAATGGCAGGCTGGAAAGCTCTGTAATGCCACTGGATGAGACGGTTGATCTGATGCAGGTGCTTGATGGCATACGTTCGCAAATGGAGTTGAAGTACCCTGGAGAATAGTTGGGGTCTTATAACCAATGATTAATATCCGCTGTAGTATTCCTTCTCCACATCATCATAGGAGTAATTGTAGCCTGCGTTTTTGATGATGTCATGGGTAGTTTTGATAACCATGTCATGCGTTATGTAGTCTTGTTCTACTAAAAAAGTCAGGTATTCATTTGTCATATCAAAAAGTTCATCCCAGTTGGTTATATTTTTAAAGTCTTTCACATCACCCATATAGCTCTCCTTTTTTATCCATGCACCAAGTTAGCCGACCTATTTCCTGACAAGATAATTTGCATTGAATTATACCCTTTGATACATTATAATACACCTGTATATTTGTAACAAGAAAAACGAATGTATATTTGAGGAGATTCCATGATGAGGAAATTCGAATACCTGTTTTTTGATTGTATGGAAACACTTATTGATCTGTATAAATTGCCAACGCTTTGTGATTATGCCTCCTGGGCGTTTGATGGATCAGGAGCGGAGGAGTTGTGGGAGAATTTTGACGATTTTTTCAGATATTATCTGCTGGCAAAACAGGATCTGTCCTCCAGACTCCCGGAACATGCTGACTATGAAATGCGGGGTAGATTCCTGCATACAATCAAATTAAGTCTGCCGGATATTCCTTATGGATTGATGGAATCTGTTACAGGAAAGCTGTATGATAATTACTGGAGGAATTACAAAGCTATGTGCTATGTGCGGGAAGACGTAAGGAATATTGTCGATTGTCTTTCGCAGAAGTATAGAATGGGTGTTGTCTCAAATTTCATGATTATCAATGGAATAGAAGAATTGCTTGAGTTACAAGGGATGAGGAAGTACTTTGATTTTGTTGTGACATCAGTAGCGGAAGGATGGAGGAAACCACACGACACTATATATTTAAAAGCGTTGCAAACAGCTTGTGTTGAGCCTGAGAAGGTATTATTTGTCGGAGATGATTTTATAAATGATTTTGTAGCACCTCAAAAAATTGGGATGACAGCAGTCTACCTGGACAGATTTGACAGACACCCAGAACTTGAAAGCAGAGTGAAGGATTTTCACGGTCTGCAGGAAATGCTTAGTCTGGAAATACATAACTAGATGGAATATTACTGAGGTATTACAAATAAGTGAAAGAATGATTATAATTATTCTTTCGCCTTGACTGGAAGAAGATAGATGATTTATAATGAAATTACTTATGAAATATATAACATGGTGAAAGGAGTTGTTTTGATGTTTGTATTAGTCGGTGTGTATGAGGTGAATGCAGTCTAACTGAATAGCTGCCGTAAAATGGTTGCGGATTTAGGCTGGCTTGATTAAAGCTTGGTTTGTGTTCATTTTTCGGCAAAACATTAGGATTAACCTTTAGCCAAAAACATATTTACGGGAATTCAGGCATGGTACGGTTATCGTGCTTTTTTTATGCCCGTATCAACTCCACGAAGGTTTACTGCCTCGTGGAGTTTTTTATGCAGTATGGTGCATTTTGGCACATGAAGCGAAAGGGATTTGGTGTCCCCGGAAGTTTTATATTACAGAAAATCAACAATTATTATGGAGGCTTTTGAAAATGAAATATATAAATGGCAAGGATATTTTACCACAATCACTTTTGGAACAGTTGCAGAGTTATGTACAGGGCGAACTGCTCTATATCCCAAGGCAGGAAAACAGCAGGGCAGGTTGGGGTGCCGTTAACGGCACAAGACTTATGATCAGATCGCGCAATACTGAAATCTGTCGTTTGTATGAGAAGGGCGCTACAGTACAGGGATTGATGTCCCAGTATCATTTGTCTGAAGACAGTATACGGAAGGTGCTCAATCGCAGAAGTGTACTTCTGCTGACAGAATGAACCCCTCAAATAGGGTGGGGAAGAATAGAAAAAGAGGAAGAAGAAAAAAAGAAAGAAGAGAAAGAGGAAGGGAGTAAGGAATAATAGAAGAGGAGAAAAAGAGAAAAAGAGAAAAAGAGAAAAAGAGAAAAAGAATTGAAGAAGAGGAGACGAAGAGAAGGAGAAGAAGTGAAGAAGTGAAGAAGTGAAGAAGTGAAGAAGACAAGAAGAGAAGAATTGAAGAAAGAAGATAAGAAGTGAAGAAGTGAAGAAGTGAAGAAGTGAAAAGTGAAAAAAAGAAGACAAGAAGACGAAGAGAAGAATAAATTATCCCTATAGCAAAATATTGGGGCTTAAAATATCATCCTTCCCTAAAGTGAGGATGAAGAGTCCCTGTGTATGGATTTAAAGACCAAGTGTACAGAACTCAGAGCACCGCAACATGATAATATATCAATAGGTCAATGAATTAGCAGAAATGAATTAGCAGAAATGAATTAATAAAAAATACTGACAAGAAATGAGGAATGGGATGATTTTAATGGAATACGGTTGGAATGAGGCATGGACGGTTGCTTTTGAGGAAGTTGCATCAGTTGGTATAATGCCGGCCAGGGTGATCAATGAGCAAAAGGGATTGTATAAACTGGTCTCAGAGACGGGTGAATTATTTGGAGAGGTTTCAGGAAAGTTCAGATATGAAGCGTCGGGGCATGAAGCCTATCCGTCTGTCGGTGACTGGGTTGCAGCAGATATAAGGGAATCGGAGGGAAGGGCGATCATTCATGCTGTTCTTCCAAGGAAAAGCAAATTCTCAAGAAAGGTTGCAGGTGTACTCACACAGGAACAGGTCGTAGCGTCGAATTTTGACGAGGTGTTTTTAATGAACTCTTTGAACTTCGACTATAATCCCAGAAGGCTTGAACGTTATCTTACAATGGCATCGGAAAGCGGAGCAAGACCTGTTATTGTATTGAGCAAAAAAGACCTCTGTGCGGATGCTGACAGTAAAATTAACGAATTACAGGCGATGACCTTCGGTGTACCAATCATTGCTGTAAGTTCCCTAACAGGAGAGGGAGTGGATGAACTCCGGAAATACCTTGGAATTGGGAGGACAGTTGCCATTCTGGGTTCGTCAGGTGTTGGAAAGTCAACGCTGACCAATATGCTTGCAGGAACTGAAATTATGAAAATCAATGAAATACGGGAGGACGATTCGCGTGGCAGGCATACGACGACCTTCAGGAATCTGGTGAAATTGCCTGGTGGCGGCATGATCATCGATACTCCCGGTATGCGTGAACTGCAGCTTTGGGAAAGTGACCATGGCCTTGAGGGAGCATTTGAGGATATAGACAGTCTGGGACGGACATGCCGCTTCAAGGACTGCAATCATGGAAATGAACCCGGGTGTGCCGTGAGAGAAGCGATTCAAAAGAATCTTCTGACCGCTGCCCGGCTTGAAAGCTATAGCAAATTGAAGAAAGAACTGCACTTTATAGAGAGCAAGCACAATCAATCCATTAGGCTGGCCGGAAAGAAGAATGCGAAAAACCTGTCAAGGGAGATTAAAAAGTTCAAACATGCATATTAGAAATAACTTTTTTGATATAGGGGTTGAACAGTTATCTTTATTCCATTATATTTGAAGTATTATGAAAAAAGGGATGATGAATATGGACGACAATGCGGGTTTGTATTATTTGTTGGATGGAAATGTGAGCGTGGCTTCTGAAGTTGTTGAAGCAGACACATCATCAGGCAGATCGGCTTATGAAGTGATCAGGGTGATAAAGGGGGTTCCTCTATTTTATCAGGAACATTATGATAGATTGGAAAGTACATTTAAGGTCATTGAAAAGCCTTTGGATCTGAATAGCAGCACATTAAAGGGATATATAAAAAGGCTGCTCGAAGTGAACAAAAGAGATTGCTGTAATATAAAGGTAGTGGCCTTTGAAAAAGATGGACGTTATAAGGTTCTTTCATATATAAGTAAAAGTTACTATCCTTCCGGGCCGGAAACCGATGCAGGCGTGAAGACCGGATTACTATGGCTGGAAAGAAACAATCCCAACGCAAAACTGTTGAATCAGGCTTACAAGGACGCTGTGAGTGTAAGAATAAAAGAAGGCGGTTTCTTTGAGATCCTACTTGTAGATAATCATGGGAGAATTACCGAAGGGAGCAGGTCCAACGCTTTCTTTGTTAAGAAGGATCGGATTTTTACCGCACCAGGTGAGCATGTACTTAAGGGCATTACCCGGAAGTATGTGCTTGAAGCTTGTAGAAATGCCGGCTACGATGTAGTGGAAGAATTCATTGACGCAGATGCCCTTCCCGGAATCGACGGAGCTTTTCTTTCGGGCACTTCTATTAAAGTACTCCCTATTGCTTCTATTGAAGAGAGAAAAGTACGTTCTTCTGCCAATCCGGTTGTTGCTGCTGTCCGTAAAGAATATGACGTATTACTGGAGAAATATATTGAAGCAAATGTAAATATATGGTAATATTATTCTGCTGTAACGAATGATTTAATAATGCTTTCCAGTAGGTGATACAGTGGAACAGAAAAAATATTCCAGAAAATTTCTCCGCATCAATCCGGACCAACCGATGTTCGGAACCGCAAGTATTGTACAGGTTGGGGTAAAAAAGGTATATACCGGATCAGCAAAAGTTAGAATATTAAATCTAAGTCCCGGGGGTCTTAGATTCGTTTCATCCTTAAATTTACCTGCTGACAGCCGTGTCATTATAGAAATATGTTTTATGCTGGATGGTGCGGACTATTGCCTGAAGGGGTGTGTCGTACATTCCAGAGCTACTGAGGTCAGTGAATATGAGTATGGTTTCCGTTTTCTCGAACCTGTCGGGAATCTTCGTGAAGCATTAAAAAAGTTGTTTAGCAAGATGTATGTCATGTCGAACCGTCATATCGTCATTTTGAGATTAAAATAACGAAGAAAAAGATGTCTCATACCTCTTGTTTCGCAAAAAGTCTGTGAAGCGGATACCGATTTGGTTTTCAGGCAATGAATGTATTTACCGTCTTGGATGCATAGGTGACCAGCAAGCTTTGTTTGAGACCAGACTCGTTGAAACGCAGCAATGGTATAAAATTTCTTCAGGAAATTTTATACTTGGGTAAGAAAATGTTTTTGCAATCGAAATATTTTACTGATACGTTATAATGAGTTTAAATAATGTAATACTCTTTAGCACTCTCGCGCTGAGAGTGCTAAATTTGTCTTGACAATAAAAGTCAAGGAGTTGTAATATAAATATTGATATTGAATTCATTAAAAATCTTATCAGGAGGGTTTATTATGCCACACGAGAATGGAAATATTTCCATACATACCGAAAACATTTTACCAATTATAAAAAAATGGCTGTATTCCGAAAAAGACATTTTTATCAGAGAACTTGTTTCAAACTCCAACGATGCGATCATTAAGCTGAAAAAGCTTGTATCAATGGGCGAAGCCAGTCTTCAGGATACTGAAAAATTGTTCATCAAGGTCATCATCAACAAGGATGAACGCACCATAAAAGTCATAGACAACGGAATAGGCATGACAGAAGAAGAGGTTAAAAAATATATCAATCAGATCGCATTCTCCGGTGCGGTCGATTTCCTTGAAAAATACAAAGATAAAACAGATGACAGTAATCAAATCATTGGCCATTTTGGTCTTGGCTTCTATTCCGCTTTTATGGTATCCGACAAAGTCAGCATTGATACACTTTCATGGCAAAGCGGAGCCAGTGCGGTCAAATGGACGAGTTCAGGCGGAACGGAATTTGAAATGGATGATTCAGATCACAGTGAAAGAGGTACTATCGTAACACTGTACCTTGCCGACGATTCTCATGAGTTTCTTGAATATCAGAAGATGAGGGATGTATTGGAAAAGTACTGCTCATTCCTGCCCTTCGAAATTTTCCTGGAAGACGCCTCCAAAAAAGGGGACAGTTCTCAAAAGGAAGATAAAGGGGACGCTTCTCAAAAAAAGAAGATAAAGGATGCGGTTGATGCTGCCTCAAAAGAGATTCATGCTGAGGCGGATGAGAATTCAGATGAGGCGGATGAGGGTTCCAATATTGAACAGGAAGAAAGTGAAGAACTGCAAAAACCGCTTAACGACACGCATCCGTTATGGCTGAAAGCTCCAAAGGATTGTACGGATGAGGAATACAAGGAATTCTACAAAAAAGTTTTCCATGATTTTAATGATCCCTTGTTCTGGATTCATTTAAATATGGATTATCCATTTAACCTGAAAGGTATTTTGTACTTTCCCAAACTCAAACATGAATTTGAAACGATAGAAGGGCAAATTAAGCTATATTACAACCAGGTCTTTGTTGCAGATAATATAAAAGAAGTGATTCCAGAGTTTCTGATGCTCCTCAAGGGAGTCATCGACTGTCCTGACCTGCCGCTGAACGTGTCCAGAAGTTTTCTGCAGAACGACGGCTATGTATCCAGAATATCGACGCATATTACAAAAAAGGTTGCGGACAAGCTCACTTCGATGTTTGAAAACAACAGGGACAACTATAACAAGTATTGGGACGACATCAACCCATTTGTAAAATATGGATGTATACGTGAAGAAAAGTTTTTTGAAAAGGTCAAAGATATCGTCATTTTTAAAACTACCCGCGGTGATTATGTAACTTTGAAGGATTACATAGAGAGAAACGCTGAAAAACACAAGGACAAGGTATTCTACGTAACCGACGAGAAGCAGCAGGCACAGTACATTCGCATGTTCACTGAACATGATATGGAAGCTGTGATACTCAATACGATGATAGACAATCATTTTATGCAGTTCCTTGAGATGAAGGAAAATACGATAAAATTCAGCCGGATTGACTCAGATCTTTCAGACAGTATGAAGGAAGAGGGGACAGGAACAGATAAGGCTGAAATGACAAAGGAACTTGACAGGATTTTCAAGGAAGCTGTTGGAAATGACAAATTGAAAGTTCAGGTAGAAGCATTGAAGAGTACTGGTATTCCCGGAATGATACTCTTGTCGGAATATTCGCGCAGAATGCAGGAAATGAGCAAGATGTACGGTATGGGCGGAGCGGATATGAGCGGTATGTTCCCGGATGAACAGACGCTTGTGCTTAACAGTAACAACTCACTTATTCAGGCGGTGGTCAAGTTGGCGGGAAATGAAGCAAGGAAGGAAGATGCTTCGTTGATTTGCCAGCAGGTATATGACCTGGCGATGATGAGCCACAAGCAGCTTGATCCTGAAGCAATGACGAAATTTATTGAAAGAAGTAATACATTACTTGGAAGGCTGGCTGATATTTCCGATTAATGGTTCTTTAAGCATAGAAGTAATGTGGAAAGTCTTAAAACCTATGGAAGGCTATGTTAAGAAGTAAAAAGTGCTGCCTTGAAATAAACTTTGAGGCAGTCCTTTTTTATTCAAAAAAAGCAAAAGAGATGAATACTGAAAACTGAAAATACTACAGATGTGGTTGAGATCACAACAAAATTTCCAGATTCAACAGTGGAAAAATCACTGATACTTCGGTGATTCTGTGGAAGGGTTATATTACCAGGTAATAATGATATTTCAGTAAATGAAAGAAATTAGTCTCAGGAACATTAAAAAAATGTGTCTGATTTTGACAACCCCTTATAATGTGGTAAAAATGTCCCTACCTCTTGGTTCTTTCGCTTTCGTAAAAAGCCTGGGTGGCGGGTGTCAATTAGGGCTTTCAGGAGGTGAACATTTCTCACGCCCAGGATGCACAGGCCAACAGCAAGTTCTGCTTGCGGCCAGCCTTGTTGAACCCGCAGCAGTATAAATATCCTCAGGATTTTTTTTGCTTGGTCAGAAAATGTTTCTACAATCAAAGCATTTTCTTTGAACCGACGCGCTATGATTTGTTCAGTCTGTTTATGTTGTGAATCCGGACAAACCGGTCAGTTGAATTCGTTGTAATTGTACCAAAGAGGAGAATCATAAATATTAGATAGTACCCAATGGGCTTTTTGACCTGAGATTCTAAACAAGTTCTGGGATTCTTACTTCCATAAGTGAAAGTTCCTCTTCAAAACTTCATCAGCTGGAGTACTGTCCCCATTTATAGACCCGATGTTCAGCCGAGGTGAAAAAGTTTAATTTCTCACCTTGGCTGAACGGGATCATATATTGTGTATCAAAAATAATTATTTATCGGTATCATTTTCGCGTATCTCTACACGCCTTATTTTACCACTGATTGTCTTTGGCAGTTCAGAGACGAATTCGATAATCCTTGGATATTTGTATGGGGCGGTAACCTTTTTGACATGATCCTGCAGTTCCTTGACAAGGCTGTCACTGGCAACATAATTCTTTGCAAGGACGATTGTTGCCTTGACAACCTGGCCTCTGTCGGGATCAGGAACAGCCGTTATGGCACATTCCAATACAGCCGGATGTTCTACGAGCGCACTCTCGACCTCGAAGGGGCCAATTCTATAACCAGAACTCTTTATAAGGTCATCTGCTCTTCCAACGAACCAGTAATACCCGTCTTCATCCCTCCAGGCCATATCGCCGGTATAATAAATACCATCATGCCATACTTTGTGTGTCAGTTCACTATCCCTGTAGTAACCATCGAACATTCCAAAAGGTTTGCGTTTATCGGTATGTATGACAAGCTGTCCTTCGACACCGACATCACATGAATCGCCATTATCGTCCAAAAGGTCTATGTCATATCCGGGTGCCGGTTTACCCATAGATCCCGGCTTCGGTTCCATCCAGGAATACGTGGCGACTGTAACAGTTAGCTCCGTCTGGCCATAGCCTTCCATCAGCTTCATTCCCGTTGCAGCCAGGAACTGGTTATACACTTCCGGATTTAAAGGTTCACCGGCGATGGCGCAATGCTTAAGACTACTCAGGTCAAACTTTGTAAGATCCTCTTTAATGAAGAATCTATAGATGGTCGGTGGTGCACAGAAGGATGTGACCTTATGCTTGACTATGACATCAAGCAGATTTTTTGGGATGAATTTGTCATAATCATATACGAACACGGCGGCTCCACTGATCCATTGCCCGTAAATCTTCCCCCACATTGCCTTTGCCCAGCCAGTATCGGCAACTGTCAGATGAAGTCCTCCATCTGAGACATGCTGCCAGTATTTTGCGGTAAGAATATGTCCAAGAGGATAAGTGAAATTGTGTTGAACCATTTTAGGCATCCCGGTTGTACCCGAGGTAAAATATAAAAGCAGGATATCACTGTTTACAGTAGCCGCATCACCGGTCGGCCGTACAAATTGATCCGAAGCTTTTTCCAATTCATCTGTGAAATCAAGCCAGCCCGGCCTGCATTCACCTACAAGTGCCTTTAGTACCAATGAAGGTGACTTGGGTAATGCCTGTTCAACATGGCTTATTACGATATCATCGGTCACGGATACAATCATCTTGATATCAGCTGCGTTGCACCGGTAAACAATATCCTTTGGAGTGAGCAGATGTGTTGCCGGTATGCAGATCGCTCCAAGTTTATGGAGACCCAGCAGGCAAAACCAGAATTCATAACGCCTTTTGAGGATGAGCATAACGGGATCTCCCTTTCTGATCCCGAGGTTTTTAAAGAAGTTGGCTGCCTTGTCGCTGTAATATTTCATTTGGGAAAAAGTATATATCGCTTCAGCACCTTTATCATCACACCAGACCATGGCGATCCTGTCAGGTGTTGACTTCGCTATTTCATCAACTACATCGTAAGCAAAATTGAAATCGCCAGGGATGTTTATTTTAAAATTTTCATAAAATTCTTCATATGAATTGAAGTCCTGCCGGGGTAAAAATTTATCAAGCATAATAAAAACCTCTACTATCTCATTTTATAGTTTTGTATATAATCAAAGAAATAATCCATTGTATCTCTAGATAATGATTGCAAGGAATTTTGCTTTTTTACCTCCCAAAGCTTTCATCCCATGGCTGCAGCTTGAGTCAAAGTATAGTGAATCTCCCTCGTTCAATATCAGTTGATGACCGTCAACATAAATCATTAAAGTGCCTTCAAGCACAAAATTAAACTCCTGGCCCGGATGGGAACTGAAATGAATGGGTTCGTCATCAGCAGACGGATCTACGCTCACACTGAAGGGTTCAGCCTTTTTATTCACAAAATTATAGGCAAGACTAAGATATCTATAAGGATTTTTTCTGTCAACGTTGACTCCCTTATCCTTTCTTACAAGACAATAGGTGTGAAGTCTTGGATCCTCGCCAGTCAGAATGGCAGTAAGTTCTACGTGGAATTTATTTGATAATTCATAAAGGAAACCTATGGGGATATCAATCTCACCGCCCTCATATTGTCTATAGGCTTCTTCGGATACGCCCAATTCGCCAGCCAGAATTTCAGTAGTTAACCCTGCTATTTCACGTAAGTCCTTTATTCTGAAGGCTATTTGCTTGATTTGGTCGGACATAAATATCATCCTTTCATTTTTACTACACATTATGAATAAATCATAGCATAAAGGGGTTATTAAATAAAGGAAGCCTGAATCCCAACCAATTATTATCAATAAAGCGTAAAAAAAATTAACGAATATGTGTTGTCTTGGCAGATAAGGCGTGAGGTAGTGCGGAAGGCAGGAAGTAGAGGAAGTAGGGACGTTTCTCAACTGTTTTAATACGCTTGACTGTTTTATTGGGTAACTCAATAGGGGACGTTTCTCAACTTATCGACAAATTCCTTCGCGGCTGAAGACAGGGGGACGTTTTTCAACTTAGCAACACCAAGACTTCTTCGTGGAATTGGTTTAGCCAGTTTTAACTCAAAAAGTTCTCCACTTCTAACCAGGACATTGGAACTTTCCTTCAATACATGGGCAATTCCAAGGCCTATTCTGGCGAATTCCACAAGCAGATCCATGCTTTCAAGTTCAATTTCAGGAATGATACTGATACCGTTTGCGCTGAGATATTCATCCAGATTTCGTCTTGTAGAGCTCTCCTTCTGTAAAAGGAGGAGAGGAAGGGACAATAGTTCATCCATGCCAATGAGCTTTTCTTTAAATTCTTTAAATCGGGCGCAAGCGACGAAGACATCTTCAACCTCCCTGAATTCAAGTGTTTCAATATCATTTTCGTTAACAGGCAAAGTAACGATGCCAAAATCAACAGTACCTTTTCTCAATGAGTCAATAATCCCAGGAGAAGTACGGTTTATCACCTGTATTTTAATTTTTGGATATGCTTCAATAAATTGTTGCAAAAAAGGCGTAAGCAGGTATCTTAGGATAGTATCTCCAACACCAATTTTTATTTCGCCAAGTGTCAGGGATTGCATTTCCAGCATTTTATTTTCTGCGGACTTTAATAGATTATAAGCCTGTTCAACATGTTTAAACAGCATTTCACCGACATCAGTCAGTTTAATTTTTTTTGAGCCTCTGATAAATAAACTGCATCCGGTTTTACTTTCAAGACCTTTTATAGATTGGCTCACTGCAGATTGAGAAATATAAAGCGCCTTGGCAGCTGCAGAAAAGCTACCTGAACTGGCAACAGAATAAAATATTTTGTATAACTCGAAATTTATATCCATAAGCGCTCCTAATACTATATATTAAATATATTAATTATTATAATGAAGTATATCATTGTATAATAGGTTTGTGAAGTATTATAAAATCAACTTTCGCAGGAAGCAACTGATAGCTTTGCCTTGATATAATCAGGCAGGGTGGAGACAAAGTAATCCAGAAACTCAGCAATCGTCTCTTTTGTCAGAAACAGTTTTTCCTGTAAA
>JAEWQC010000211.1 GCA_023399355.1 Bacillota bacterium
ATACAGGGGTGAAATCGCATCTGTTGAAACCAGTGCCAATCCTGGAGATATCCTGGACATATACAGCAATGGGAACCGGTTTCTTGGAAGAGGCTATTACAACCCAAAATCGCAAATAACGATAAGAATCCTTACATACGAACATGAACAAATTGACTACGGATTCTTTTATAATAGGATCAAATCTGCATGGGAATACCGAAAAAAAGTGGCGGATACCAACTGCTGCAGAGTCATTTTCTCCGAATCGGACTTTCTGCCCGGGCTTGTGGTGGACAAGTTCTCCGACATACTTGTCATGCAGACTTCTGCCCTCGGTATTGAAAAATATAAGGCAGAGTTTGCGGACATCCTGACGGATCTGATAAAACCGGCAGGCATTTATGAAAGGAACGACATCACCGTTAGGGAGCTAGAAGGCCTGCAACAGGAAAAGGGCTTCCTGCGTGGCAGTTTTGAACCCAATGTGGAAATAAAGGAAAACGGCATCCGGTTTGTCGTAGATGTTGCCGAAGGGCAAAAAACCGGCTATTTCCTTGACCAGAAGGAAAACCGCGCTGCACTGAAACCTTTTGTGAAGGATGCAAAAGTATTGGATTGCTTCAGCCACACCGGCTCTTTCGCATTACACGCAGCGGCCTATGGTGCAGAGAGCGTGCTCGGGCTGGACATTTCGGACCATGCTGTCGAAACCGCCTCCGCAAATACCAGGCTTAACGACTTGGAGAATATCTGCCGGTTCGAAACCGCAAATGTTTTCGACCGTTTAAGGGAATACGACGATAAAAATGAACGCTTCGATACCATTATTCTGGATCCCCCTGCTTTCACCAAAAGCAAAAACTCTGTTGAAGGTGCGATCCGCGGGTACAAGGAAATAAACCTCCGTGCCATGAAAATACTTACAAGCGGAGGTTTCCTCGTTACATGCTCTTGCTCCCACCATATTGATACCGAAATGTTCATAGATATCGTATACAATGCCGGAATTGATTCACGAAGGAAGGTCAGACTCATAGAAAGCCGTTCTCAAGCCAAAGACCACCCTGTTTTGTTGGCGGCGCCTGAAACTGAGTATTTAAAATGCGTAATACTGCAAATTGTCTGAGTGTAGTGCTTTTAATTGTAGTAAAAACATACATGCTGTCATCCCAGGACAGGTGGTTCAAGCAGGATGCTTCCATACTTTGCAGCCACAGCTTTTAATTCTGCCTGCTTTGGGGATGGGGCACTGCCGGTTATGACCCCTGCAACCCCTCTATATATCTTCAGTGCCTTGTCAAGCGCCTCTGGATTGGAGGTTTCCAAAATCAACGGATCCCTGACATACCACTGAACTTTGTCAACAATGTTCCTGAGAAGGTCTGTACTGCCATTTACAGCATCCATATTTATAAAAACGGCATCAAATCCTTCCGAAGCAAGATCAAGTGCCATATCTTCAATACAGGTCAGGTCATTTCTTCTTAAAGCTTCAGATAATACATCCTCCATGGATGCATCCAGTCTGCCGGTATTCTTCCAATCCAGTTGAGAAACCTCCTTATACCTGACATTGGAAGTTATGACATTCTTATTCCACTCTCCCACATGTACGGGTGAAAGACCGCTAACCTTCCTTTTCAATGCCTTGATGAAATCCGGTGTTGAACCACAGCATCCGCCGATCAGCCTTGCACCGTATTTAACAAATTCAGCTGCAAGTTCCGCAAAATGACCAGCAGTCTCTGTATAACTGACACTGTCACCGATCACCTGCGGCAAGCCGGCATTGGGCTTTACGCTGAGATAGCCGCCACCGGCCTCATACATCGCCTTTGCTATTCCAATCAACTGCTCCGGACCAAAAGAACAGTTGGTTCCGACCAGATCCGCTCCGAGCGATTTCAGTACAGTCACTGCAACAAAAGGCTCTGTTCCCATTAGCGTACGTCCGTTGTTTTCAAAAGCCATGGAACATATCACCGGCAGGTCGGACTGATCTTTGGCAGCCAGCAGTGCAGCACGCATCTCAGCCAGATCGGTGAAAGTCTCAAAATTGATGATATCGGCTCCGCCATCTGCCACAGCCTTCACCTGTTCTTTATATATCTCATAAGCCTTATCGAAGTTCAATTCCCCTGATGGTTCAAAAAACATCCCTGTAGGTCCTATTGAAGCACTTACGAATGCTTTGCTGCCTGCTGCCTCACGTGCAAGTTTTGTACCCCGGTAGTTGATTTCATATGTTTTCTCTTCCAGAGCGTATTTCTGCAAATTAACCCTGTTCCCCGGAAAAGTATTTGTCTGAATGACATCGGATCCTGCTTCCAGATAAGCCCTGTAAACATTTCTGACTGCCTCCTGATTGGTCAGGTTCCAGTACTCTCCGCATTCCCCGCCCCTGAGGCCGAGTTTTTGGAGCAGGTAGCCCTTTGAGCCATCGTGTACCAGAATGCGGTTTTCTATTTCTTCTAAAAAATTTTTCATACAAATCCTCCACATTTTACACGTTCATTATATCCATGCCATTATTATACTATTATCTACAGTCATCTTCAACCATATTCTAAAATAATAAAAAAGACTGCCTTTGAATGGCAGTCTAAGCTTGTTATAATTTGGGTCCCAATTGTTCTATCAGCTGAATTACAACAGGGCCAAGCAATACGATGAACAATGTCGGAAAAATAAAGATGATCATTGGAATCAGCATCTTGATTGGTGCCTTCATCGCCTTTTCCTGAGCCCTCTGCCGACGTTTCCGACGCATCTGCTCTGCCTGAATCCTCAATACATTGGCTATCCCGACGCCAAATTGGTCCGCCTGTATTACCGAACTAATAAAGAATGTCAGGTCCTGGATATCAATTTTTTGCGCCATATCCCTCAACGCATCCTTCTTTATCTTGCCGACTTTGATCTCTTGAAGTACCTTTTCAAACTCAGAGGCAAGCGGACCTGGCTTTTTATCAATAACTTTCAGCAGTGCTCCATCAAAACCAAGCCCCGCTTCCACACTTACAGTTAAAAGGTCCATTACATCAGGCAATGTATTTTGAATAATTCTTTGTCTTGCAGTCACCATTTTGATCAATAAGAATCCCGGGATCACCAAACCCGTTGCGACCTCAATGATTATCAAAAGCAGGACTGCTGACAATTTTACTTGAAAGAATCTTCCTGTCAGCAAAGTAACTACAGGAAGTCCCAGCGCCAGTACAGCCTGCAGATTCAGCCATGCCTTGACAGTCAGATTCCCTGGATTTCCAGCCTTGATGACTTTGCGTTCCAATGAGGCACTCAGTTCGCGCGGTGTTATTTTTATAACGGCTTTCTCCAAAGTGTCCAGCATGGGTCGAAAGACCCTTAGAAACAAGGATTGGTTCAGTTCACTATTGTCATTGGAAACGCTGTACTTCCGGATTCCTTCAAGCCTTGAATAAACCGCAAGTTTACCTCGTTGAACATAAATAAGGATGGAATAAAATAGTATGAAGCAGGATAGAAACGCCATTGCAATAATTAGTATCAACATCCCGCATCCCTCCTCATATCTCAATTTGAACAATTTTGCGAATAGCAATTATTCCAATCAGTTCCATAACAACTGCAACAACAATCATCGCTATGCCCAACGGTCTTGTAAATAAAAGACTCATCTGTGCAGGATTTATCGTAAATATAAGTACACCGAGAATAATGGGAAGCAACGATATTATCAATCCGGACATCCTGCCCTGGGCTGTCACTGCTTTAAGCTCGCCTTTTATCGTCACCCGGTCCCGGATGGTTGCTGTGATATTATCAAGCACTTCAGAAAGATTGCCACCTACCTGACGCTGAATCATAACCGCAGTTATTACCAGGTCCAGATCCTCGCTGGATACTCTTGCCGCCATATTTTCCATCGCTTTTTCCGTAGTCTGTCCCAGGTTGATTTCCTTCCGGAGCGTTCCAAATTCTTCTGATATCGGCCCAGTCATCTCTTCCGCTACTATTTCAACTGCCTGAAAAAAGCTGTAGCCTGCTTTTAATGAATTCGACATCATGGTTATTGCATCCGAAAGCTGTTCATTCAGCAGTTTTATTCTTTTTTTAATCATGCTTTTAATAATAAACATTGGTAAATTCCAGCTGATAGCTCCTATTGCCATTGCAGGCAACCAGCCGTTTGTTCCCATTAACATCAGTACCATGGTACCTGTCACAAATGAAATAATTAGATTAAGTACGATTAATTCATCTGCTTTTAATAATAGGTGTGCCCTTATTAATTCAGTCTGTAGTTTTTTCTTGTAGCCCACAAGGAATTTTGCTTTCCCGATACTTTTGGAAAGAATTCCGCCTAAAACCTTCCCATTATCCTTCCTGACGTTTTTTTTCTTTTCTTCTTTTACTTCTTCTACATTTGTATAATTGTTTAACCTTGCTATATAATCACGTTTGCAGGCAATCATTTTTAGGATCTGATAGCTGAGCAAAAAAACAGATATAAAAACAAGTATCGTAATAAATTCTTTCAAGACTACACCTCCTTTTAATTCAGCGATTAAAGAGATCGTTGGGAAGAGTGATCCCGGCTTCTTCAAGTTTTTCAACAAATTTAGGTTTAATTCCAGTTGGAGATATGAATCCAAGTATTTTACCCTTTTCATCCCTGCCATGCTGTTTAAATAAAAAAATATCCTGCATGGTGATCACATCTCCCTCCATCCCTGTTACCTCGGTTACATAAGTGATTCTTCTGCTGCCATCTTTTAGTCTTGACTGCTGTACAATCAGGTCCACTGCAGACGATATCTGTTCTCTTATCGCCTTAATGGGAAGATCCATCCCTGCCATTAAGACCATTGTTTCCAATCTTGAAATCATATCTCTTGGAGAATTCGCATGACCTGTGGTAAGAGAACCATCATGTCCCGTATTCATAGCCTGCAGCATATCCAGTGCCTCTCCGCTTCTTACCTCTCCGACTACGATTCTGTCAGGCCGCATTCTGAGCGAATTCCTTACCAGGTCCCTTATGGTAATGGCGCCCTTGCCTTCTATATTTGGAGGCCTCGTTTCCAGCTTAATTACATGCTCCTGCCCCAGCTGAAGTTCCGCAGCGTCTTCTATGGTCACTATTCGTTCATCTTCGGGGATAAACGAGGAAATAACATTTAATGTAGTGGTTTTACCACTCCCTGTACCGCCTGATACTACAATGTTCAGTCTTGCTTCGACACAAGCTTTCAGGAGCATTGCCACCTCGGGCGTTACCGTTCCGAAATTGATGAGATCCTTTACTGTAAACGGTTTCTCTGAAAATTTTCTTATAGTAATTGTCGGTCCGTTCAACGCAAGCGGCGGTATGATAATATTAACACGCGAACCGTTTGGCAGCCTTGCGTCAACCATTGGGGAACTTTCATCGATTCTTCTGCCCAAAGGTGCAACAATCTTCTCAATGACCCTCATAATATGATGATCATCTTTGAATGTCTCATTACTCAGGATCAGCTTTCCTTTTCTCTCAAGATAAACCTTGTCAGGACCATTAACCATTATTTCAGAAACTGTATCGTCATGCAGGAATTTGTTAATAGGCCCGAAACCGATAGTTTCATCAATGATCTCAGTAATCAGCTTCTGTTTATCGGATTTACTAATAAATGTTCCTTCTGCTTCAAGAAATCCCTCTACTATTTCAGCTATTTCCTTCTCCAGATTTTCATCATTGTCTTTTGACTCCTCTTTTAAAGAACTTGCATTAATTTCTTCAATGATCTTTATATGAATTCTGGATTTTATCTCTTCAAATGGATCAGGTTTAGGCGCAGCAGGTTTACGAGCCTTTTGTATCCCGCCGATTTCAACCGTTTCTGCTGTCTTTTCCTTTTGTAGTCTTTCCAGCAGTGACATTCCCAAGCACTTCCTTTATTTGATATGGACACTCTGTATTTCAGCCGAACAATTTCCTTAAGACAGGCTTATTCTCCTTAACTCCACCAAGTTCATCCGTCGCTTTGCTGCTTAGTTCCATGATAGCTTTTGCAACCTTTGTCTCTGTCCTGGTCATGACAAAAGGAAAGCCCTTGTTTGCAGAAGTTATTACTGTCTGGCTATCTTCCGGGATATAAGATGAAATCGGGTGTCTTAGTGTGTTTTCAAAATCCTTGTACTTGATGCCATATTGCTCAGAAGCCTTATTTAAAACAATATTGATCTTTTCCTTTGGATAATGAAGCGTATCCATTACTTCCAGACCGGCCTTCACATTCTTTATCGTAGGCAGATCAAGAGTTGAAACCAGCAGGATCCTGTCAGACATGTCCAATGATGTGAGAACTGTTTCATGAAAGTTTGCCGATGTATCTATTATAATAAAATGATAGGTTTCCCTCAGCGTATTGATAATTTTTTCAACATGATTCGCCGTGATGTACTCGGCATATTCCGGCTTTATTGGCGCCGGCAGCACCTTGACACCGGAAAAATGCGTAACAAGGTACTCTTCCATCAGATTTTTATCAAGCTGGCTCATTTCTTTTATCAAATCACTTATTGTGTTTTTTACAGAGACATTCAGCATGATTGCAATATCGCCGAACTGCAGATCCAGATCTATAAGTGCTACCTTTTTCTTTGCCGTACGCGCTATACACACTGCCAGGTTCGATGCAATAGTTGTTTTGCCGACCCCACCTTTTGTACTGAAGACTGTAATGACCTTTGAGTTAATTTCTTCGTGCTGTTTCGGCACTGCAACTATCTCTCTGCGTCTTGACTCCAGGTCATAAGTCTTGAATATTGTTCTTGCAAGTTCATCTCCGTTAAAAGGTTTGTTCAGAAAATCCCGGGCACCGGCTGTCATTGCTTTTCTGACATATTCCATCTCGCCCTGGACTGACATGATGATAACTGTTGTTTCCGGTACGGAGAGCGACAATTCTTCCGTAGCCCTGATACCGTCGACCACCGGCATATTAATATCCATCAGTACAATATCAGGTTTTGCTTCTTTCACGATGAAAATAGCCTCCTCGCCATTTTCCGCTTCCCCAATGACATCAATCCTTTTTTCGAAGGATAGCAGCATTTTTATATTATTTCTCGTCTCCATTGAATCATCAACAATGACAAGTTTTATTTTACCCATAATCATTTCTCCTCATATACCTCAATATCAAGTGAATAAACATGACTAATTTATCGTTGATGCAGCAGTATTTCCTGATGATGGCTTTGTATAAACGCCCGTCGTCCCTGAAACATCTTCTCTTGCAATCCCAGGTGAATCCGTCTGTGCATCATCGCCAACACGTCTTAGTGCCAGTCTTACTTTGCCGTATTCAGAGGCAAATACAAATGACTCGACATCTTTTTCTTTTATTGCCAGTGTTACTGTTACTGGCATTTCAGTAATCTTATCTGCTGGAAGTGTCATATCCTGGCCGAGAGCAAGCACTTTTACATTTTGAAGAATTGTTTTAGTTATACTGGGGTAGACTTTTATTACCTGCCCGTTATCTTCTTCTTCCTTTTCAAAACTAGCTATGACATCTACAAAATCTCCCGGCCTCATCAAACTATTTACATTGATCTGTTCATTTACATTTAAACTGATCGCTCTCGTGCCTTCCGGCAAAGTGTAGGAAAGTATCCCGTCCTCCTCATCTGCAAGTCTATCTCTGATGATCTGTTCACCTGCAATGATACTATCCGTTGTCAATTTTCCAATTATTTCATTGGCATCCGTTATTGCACTTGAATTAAGTAAATTCTCTGCAATCTTCACCTGTTTTAAATCTGCCTTTCTAATCTTATATCTTGCAGGCATCGTTTTAGCTGCCACATATACCGTCGTATACTCAGCCTTGGGGGCTTCAGTCTTTCTTCCTGATATGTAAACATATATTAGCAGTGCGGTAACAAGCGATAAAAATAGTGCAATAACAATGATCTTTTTATTAGCTTTCTCCATAAGTACCTCCGAAACACCTTTGAAATTATTCACAGCGCATAGTCGTGCTGGCCGTAAGGTTCAATGGGGATGGAATAATTGCACCAATCATGGGTGTAATCAGGTTGTATTTATATACTACTTTAACAGTTACTGCAACACCTTTCGTTCTTCCAGCCGGCAGATTTGGAGTAATGGTTATGGTAAGTCTGTTCTTATCCAGCGTACTGGCAAATGTGTTCACCACTGTCGCAATATCACTGTTGCTACTGCCAACAACAGCACTTCTGGCCCCTTCCCGCGATGCATTGCTGACTAACAGGTAATTATTAAACAGAAATCCAAAATCGATAATACCGGTTAAAATTACTAGTAATATTGGCAGTACCAGTGCGGTTTCGACAAGAGACTGGCCTTTCTTTCCTTTCATATTCAACCATTTCATCTAAACACCCCCTGCAGCCTAGCAGTGAATCATTGTTGCACTGTCTTTCTGCAAAATTGCCCTACCTGTAATCAGATAGGGCAATCATTGTTGTACATTGTTTTGTTAAATCTACCAGCAGAGTTAAAAGTGAGAGGTGATACTGGTAAACAGATTTTGAATCGGTTTGCTCAGAATTGTAAAGCAGGCTACGATAATAACCGCTACCAGACCAATTATCAGTCCATACTCAACCATGCCCTGTCCCTTTTTGCTTGCGAATCTTGCCCTCAAATAATTCAATACGTTCATCATAATTTTAACCCCTTTCATATTACCCTCTTTTATTTAGAATTAATTTTGTGTTCGTTGTTCCTTGCATGATTTAATTATAGAGCGGTCAAACAATTTAAACTATCCGTCAAGGGGCCTTTTTTACATGATGTAATGTACCTAAAAAAGCCCTTCGGATTCTATATCCGAAGGGCTTATAACTGCTGGGACCAATAGACTACATTCATGCCATTCATACCACCGGGTGATATCGGGCACGAATTTAATCAGCTCTTTATATTGTGCTTGAATGCGTATATTGCCGCCTGGGTCCTGTCTGATACGTTGAGTTTTCTAAAGATATTGGACACATGGTTCTTGACTGTCTTTTCACTGATGTAGAGCTGCTTTGCTATTTCCTTATTGATCATCCCCTCTGCAATCAGTTCAAGAACTTCTATTTCCCTGGCAGTAAGGTTGTTATCCTCATGTTTTTCTTTTTCATGCATGGTGACTCTGTTGAATTCCTTCACCAACTCCATAGTCATATTCGCTTGTATATAGGATTTCCCTGAATTGACACTCCTGATAGCTTCAAGCAGTACGGCCGGTTCGGCATCTTTTAGTACATATCCCTCCGCACCCATCTGAAGCGTCTTGAACAGGTATTCCCTGTCCTCATGAATGGTAAGGACAATGATTTTGCATTCCAGCTTGTCCTCTTTAATCTCCTTTATTGCCTGCAAACCGTTTGTTCCCGGCATGTTGATATCCATAAGGATAATATCGGGATTGTGTTCCTTAGCCAGCTGAACGGCTTCACTTCCGTTTGAGGCCTGTGCAATGACTACAATATCCGTTTCAAGCTCAAGAATCTGCTTAAGTCCCTGCCTGATTAAAGAATGGTCATCTGCAATTAATACGCTAATCTTATTTTTCATTTGTTACCCCCTCATCTTGCATAAAAGGTAGTACTATATTAAGCCGGGTCCCTTTCCCCGGTTCAGTATTTATGCTCATCTCTCCGTTTAACAGTTCCACTCTCTCCTTCATGCTGGAAAGTCCAAAACCGCTGCTGATATCTTCACTTTTCTGCTTTAGCTTATCTGTATGAAACCCAATACCGTCATCATTGATGAGCAATCTCAGTTCATTCCCTGTAAACTCCAGATTTATCACTGCACTATGGGCTTTGGCATGTTTACTGATGTTGTTTATTGCTTCCTGTACAATTCTGAAAACTGTAATGGAGATGACAGGTTTGACATCCACTGCGGCACCCCTCGTCTGGAATGAAACCGAGATACCCGACTCTTCCTGGAATGTAAGGATATACCTCTGTAAAGTGGGTACCAATCCCAGATCGTCCAAGGACATGGGTCTGAGATTATAAATGATCTTCCTGACATCCTGCAGGCTATCCCTTACGATCTTTTTCAAATTTCTCAATTCTTCACGTGTCTTATCCAGATCGACATCAATCATTCTTTCACAGATCTCTGCCTTCAGTACAACATTTGACATCAGCTGCGCCGGACCATCGTGAATATCCCTTGCCACCCTTTGCCGTTCTTCCTCCTGGGCTTTTATGATCTTGATACCCAGAAGCTGTCTTTGCTGCATATCTTCAAGCTGACTGCTGACCTCGAGCAGGTCGCCCGTAAGATATCCAAGCGCCGCACCTACCTGTGCGATCAGGTTGTCGGCTTTTTGCACTGTCTTCAAAGCATCTTTTATCCGTACCTCAAGGTCATTTCTCCGTCGGATGAGAAATTGCTCCATCTCTCTTTTTACCGCCAGCTCAACACGTTGATTATCGGCTTTTTCATACGCTTCCTTAAGCTCTTCCTGAGAATAATTGGCGAAGTTCTTATTGATAAGCATCAACTTGCGCTTGCTTTCCTTCAGAGCTTCCTCGAGCTGTTCAACCTCCTCAATCAGCTGTTTTACCTGCTGCTTGAGTGAAACCAGTTCATCCTCGAACCGCTTGCATTCCTTGCGGGAGTTCTCCGCAATGTCATATATTTCAGTCTTGCTGTTATTAATGGCTTCAATAGCCTTTTTGACGATTTTATCAAGTTTGCCTACATCTATCTTATTGACAGACAAGAAATCCACCTGCGCCTTTCGGTTTTCACCATATTTTTGACATAACATCTATTTATTCTACATTAGTTTTATGAAATCCTTTGTTATTGTCTTCAAACTGATATATTTTTTGTAAATGCAGTAATAATCTTTTCGAAAAGTTTTATAAATTGCGGAGAAAATGCAGTTGACATCATCGCCTGTTCCGATTATAATATGTAAGTGCCCTTGAGAAACGCGCCATTAGCTCAGTTGGTAGAGCACCTGACTCTTAATCAGGGTGTCCTGGGTTCGAGTCCCCGATGGCGCACCAAAAAGACTTTCACGATATGTGGAAGTCTTTTTTCATGTTCTTCTGCCAGCCGTTATAATATTTGTTTCTTCTGTAACCGGAATCATGATAACTCCCCTGCATACATTGGCAAATTCGTCCAGCCAGACATAATTGCTAAAATTAATATGCGCCGTGTTCAATGCAGAAACCGGGGAATTCAGCTGGACACCCGGATTCAACCAGGCAGGTATTTATCCCTCTGTAGAATTTTCAGCAAGCGATGGTGAACTGGAAACAAGTAAAAAAATATCAATCACTGTTGTAAACAAAACAACATGCAGCTTAATTGATGATAGCATATCCAGTATAAAACCGTTGAATCTCGGTTCCTGTCTGACAAGCAGTCTGACAGTCTCCTTGAACGATGCGAAAAAGCTGATAGAGAAAAAGCATAATACGCTTGCATCCGTTCAATTGCGTGTTTACGAGCTGCAGCTTGATGTACTTTATAAAACGAAAGTATTATCCTCAAATAAATACAAATTGCTTTCTGATAACCTCAAGCTTATAAAAACCGCCCTGGGATATGAGTGAACTCTTCAGCCAGGTTAAAAAGCATGCTTTTTCAACCTGGCTGAATATCGGGACTTCAGATGGAGACTCTACTCCACCTGAAGTTTTGAAGAGGAACTCCTGCTTATAGAAGTTGGAGTTCCTGTAAGTTGACAGCAAATGAATATCGACAATATATAAGAGAGGCTTTATGATGTGAAAGGCCTCTCTTAATGCAATTTATCATCCTCTGGTGCAGGTAATAATTCTGGGAAATTATTACTGATATTGACATATACTTCGTTTCATGATAATTTTATGATGTCTAGAAAGTAAAAAGAGGTAAAAATATGTTAGCCTTATTAACTGAATGTACGGTACTAATGTTGAAAGCAATCTGTGAAATGTATAGCAAACAAAGGATAACGTACAATGAGTTTATAAGCTTTACAGAGAATAAACTTCAGTTCTTGCTGGAGAATCTGAACAATTTTACTAATGAAACTGAGAGAAATAATATTTTGGACATCTTGTACAAATGTGAAGCCCTCATTTCAAAAAATGACAGTGGACTTACGTTTCCTTCATACCGCACAAACTTTAACATTGTTCAATAAAAGTAAACAAAAAGGCATTCAGCTCCGCATTTCCTGATCGAGCACTTTTATAACCGATACCACTCCGCTGACTTCAGTGCCTGAATTCATTGCACTCTTGAATTTATCTGCATGATGATATAGTTCACAAATTGCTTTTACCAGCGTTTCTTTGTTCATTTCTTCTTCCTGCAAAACCATGCTGTAATTCTGTCTTTCGAAGGACTTTGCATTGAGTATCTGGTCTCCCCTGCTGGCTGCTTTTGATAATGGGATCAGTAAGTTCGGCTTCTTCAGCGCCAAAAGCTCAAAGAGCACCGTAGCTCCTGCCCTGGAGAGTACAATATCCGCAGCAGAAAAAACATGTGGCTGTTCTTCACTGATATACTCAAACTGCTTGTAACCCTGTTTCTCCTCCAACTCGTTCTTCACATTCCCTTTACCACAGATGTGGCAGATGTTGAATTCTTTTAACAGGGTATCAAGTGCACTTCTCACTACACTATTAATCTTTTCAGAGCCAAGACTGCCTCCTATTACCAGAAGCACAGGTTTTGCGTCACTAAACCCGCAAACCGCTTTACCTCTTGAACGATTCCCGTCCAACAAGCCTTCCCTGATAGGCATCCCTGTCCTGACACCTTTTTTGGCAGGCATGTGGGATTTTGATTCCGGAAAGGTATAACAAATCCTTCTTGCAAATGGTATTGATAACTTATTGGTCAGCCCCGGTGTCATATCTGATTCGTGAATGACCACAGGAATCCTTCTGAGCCAGGAGGCCCAAACAACAGGACAGGAAACAAAACCGCCCTTGCTGAATACAATAGATGGCTTAAGTTTACCCAGAAGATTGAACGCCTGCCGGAAACCATCAAGTACTCTAAAAGCATCGGTGAAATTCTTAAGATCAAAATATCTTCGCAGTTTACCTGTACTGATAGAATAGTACGGAATTCCTTCATTTTCTATCAACTGCTTTTCTATTCCGTTTCTTGATCCGATGTAGTATACGCTGTAACCATTTCTCTTTAATTCCGGTAAAAGAGCGATATTGGGCGTTACATGCCCTGAAGATCCACCACCGGTCAATACTATCGTTTTCATAGTCAAAGCCCTGTCTGTGTTCGTAAATTAATAAGTACTGTAAAAATATTACATGCCATAGGCAAAAAAATGGTGGAGCATAGGGGATTCGAACCCCTGACCCCCGCAATGCGAATGCGGTGCACTCCCAACTGTGCCAATGCCCCATCAGTAAACTGTCAATTGATATTATATCATCGTTGGCTGCTATATTCCAGTGTTTCGTACTTTAATTCAACTATATTGTTTTAGTTGCTTCTTTTCCCGATAATATTCCACTATCAGTCTGTCTATTTCCATGCTGAGCCGCAAAGCTTCCTGTGAATTTAACGAGAAATCCACTAACAATGCATCAAGTTTTTCCTTCAACTTTTGTAAGTTATTATTCATTTGTTTGACCCCATAATACAAATTTCCATATAATACTACAATATTCATCGATAATGTTCAATATATTTCCCAAAAGAATTCCACCCATTGTCAACCATGTTATAATTTTTGGTTGACAATTAAAATGATTTGAGATATCCTTTGTATATCTTATAAATTAAACAGGATGGTCTATTCATGAAGATTACAACACGTGATTCAATGCTCGTTGCCTTATTTACCGCGCTTATGATTGTCGGCGCTTTTATCAGAATTCCTTTTCCTCTGCTCCCTGTCACACTGCAAGCGATTATTTGTGCATTATCTGGACTCATACTTGGTCCAAGACTGGCGGCTTTGTCAATGCTCGTTTATATGATCCTCGGATTGACCGGTGTCCCGGTATTTGCAAGTGGTGGTGGCATCACCTATGTTTTCAACCAAAGTTTCGGTTTCATCCTTGGGTTCATTGCAGGTGCATATATAATAGGAAGATTGTCCTTAAAAATGAACAAGCCCACCTTTACAGGCAGCCTAAAAGCTGTAATGGCGGGTTTGTTAGTCCTATATACAATAGGGATCCTGTATATGCTTTTCATCCTAAGGATTTATCTGGGAAATGAACAGATAGGATTGCTTTATGTCCTGTCGGCGAACCTGCCGTACCTGATCAAGGATGTTGTTTTATTCACCGCAGCAGCACTGTCATCGACATCGATCCTGCCTGCATTATCCAAAGTGAGGACTCAATAGACCTTTTTGGACATCTCTTCGTAATTGAAAAGCAAGTTCTTTTCTTCCAGACTTCTATCCTGTATGAACCTGAAGATGTCCTGTACTTCTTTCGACTGGAAGGTCTCCTGGCACTGGTCGCAATAATAGACCGGTGCATTGGTGATCGTGACGATTTTTCCCTTAATCTTTTTCTGGGCGTTTATCATGTGGATGGTGGTATTTTTGCTGCAAAATAAGCATTTAATGATCTTCATCTAATGTCTCCCTATCTTTTTTCCATTGTAGATATATGAATATTATAATATTTCAATAATCGTTAATCAATCTTCTTGTGACAATTCGTGATTGTCACCTGTGATAGATCGGATTTTGCCACTGGTGACTAAGCTTCCCAAATGGTCGTTCAAAATTTGTCACTTAAGAAATACGAGTCTGTCATTGACAACCTCGGGCGGTGTTCCGAGATCCCGGCAGAGTTCGCTTTGTCTGGCAATGATATTTGCTGCTTTCGTCCCTGTTTGAACTTCAACGTAAGACTTATCAAGAATCCTTACAGGGGTCGCGGATAAATCGGTTAGTTCTGTTCCTTTGTAGCGCATATCGATGATGAAAGATTCCATGTTTTCGGATTCATTCTGGTCGAAAAGAAAGTTGCCCATGCTGTAAAATATAGGTTTTCCCTTATAGATCTCTATCCCCTGGAACTGGTGAGGATGATGTCCAAGGATCAGGTCAACCCCATCGTCAATAAGCTTGTGTGCAAATTCCCTCTGTTCATCAGTGACCGTAAAGCTGTCCTCCACGCCCCAATGCAGTGAAACCGCAAGCAGGTCGACTTGACCTCTGAGCTTTTGGACATCTTCTCTTACTGCTTCATACTTTCGCGGCGAAATACCCGATTTATTCTTGTCTGCGGAATATTTCAGGTAAGGATCTCCTGCAAATATCAGATCAGCCATGTCCGAATAGGCCAGCAACCCGATTTTTAAGCCGTTTTTTTCAATAATCGCAGGTTTTCTTGCTTCATCGATATTCTTTCCGCTGCCGGCAAACAGGATATGATTTGCGTTCAAAATGGACATCGTATCAAAAAGACCGGTTTCATAATAATCCATCATATGGTTGTTTGCAATGCTTAAAAGGTTGAAGCCTGCGCCGGTTAATGCGCTGACTGCTTCAGGCTTAGCTTTCAGAACTATTTTTCTCTTGGGATCCAGGCTGTGCGTACTTTCAGTCAGAGGCGATTCAAGGTTTGCAAAAACCACATCGCCCTGCTTCAATATATCCGAGACATCCTCAAATGCCCTTCCATAGCTGCCATATTTCTGAAGCCTCATACCTACACCCCGGCCCAGCATGATGTCGCCTACTGCTATAAACCGGAGCGCAGGTTCATCTGCAGGCTTATTTACTGTAGGTGTTGGCTGAAGCGTTGATCCCTGCAAAGCTGTGCCGGTTGACGCTGTCTCATTGCCGGACTGACTGCCTTCTGGGGCTGAAGTTTCCGCAGTAATATTTTGCTGTGATTGATCCAATTCGGCTATCGCCTGCGCCGAACGACTGTCCTTATTATAGTCGGACACCACATAGGCACCAACTCCTATAAGCACAAGTACCGCCACGAGCAAAGCCATAATTCTTGGTTTCATAAATGTAAACTCCCTGTATCAGGATTTTGTTTTTACTTCTGAACATCTCGTAAATTATCATACCATTATTTATAGTTTATGTCACCTTGTCGAACTCGTTAACAGATAAATCGCAGCCATTACAGCAGCCGGTAAATAGAAAAGACAGGGGAGTCTGTTTTGGACACCCTGTCTCTATGCGTGGCTTTAAAAATTTTGCCTCTTAATAATTCTCATTGAATATTTCGAAATAGCCTTGCGGATGCAAACAGGCAGGGCATTTTTCCGGAGCGCTTGCCCCTTCGTGCACATAACCGCAATTGCGGCAGATCCAGAATACGGATCCGTTTTTTTTGAAAACCGCGCCTCCTGCAATATTTCCGGCAAGTTTGAGATACCTTTTCTCATGACGCTGTTCCACCTTCAAAATCATTTTGAAGGCTGCAGCAACTTCCGGGAATCCTTCCTCTTCGGCTATCCTGGCAAAGTCAGGGTATAAAGCCGTCCATTCTTCATTTTCGCCGGCTGCCGCATATTTAAGATTATCCAGGGTAGTTCCCATCGCTAAAGGATAAGTTGCTGCAATATCAATATCCGCAGGGATTTCGCCTCCCATACCTTCCAGTGCAAGCTTGAAAAATCTTTTGGCATGTTCCTTCTCATTGTCAGCTGTCTCTGAAAAGATTGCCTCGATCTGTTTATAGCCTTCCTTGTTTGCTATTGAAGCATAGTATGTGTACCTGTTTCTGGCCTGGGATTCACCCGCAAATGCTTTCATAAGATTCTCAAGGGTTTTTGTTCCTTTTAAACTGTTCATGATTACCTCCTTCGTTATTATTTAAATTCACAGAAATATTATTACCACTATTTGACTCACTCTAACAATCTATTTAAAATATGCATCATTTATAATAAGTACCGTTATTGTGCAGAATATAAACGGAGAAACAAAAGGAGGTTCGTATGAGGTTTCATCTGCACAAATACAAACTTGAATGCCAAATCACAAAAGGTCACAGTCACCGAATGATCGGGTATGCCGGCAACATGATCGGAGTCGGCAGTTTCCATTTTCATTTTTTTTACGGTGTTTCATCCTATGATAATCATACCCACTATTTCAGCGGAATCACAGGTATGCCGGTAAAGACTGAAAACGGTCACATTCACAGAATGGAGGGCCTGCTGGAAAATAACATCCTGCATGAACACGAATTCAAGGGTTATACCTTTGAGGATATTTCCTATTACTCTTCAAAACAGGCTGTCAGTTTCGGACGCTAGAAAGCGGACGGCACTCTTATCCTGCAAAAAGTACACCAGGGCTCTCCTTGAGTTGTTCCAAGATTTTAAGCTTTTGAGAGCATTTCTTCCCGCATGCGCCGAACTCTGTGCAAGCCTAATTTCTTATATCTTATTTTAATTCCCCGCTGTTCTGTCTGTTTATCCTGTAGCTAGTCCTGCCACTATCCTGCTACTATCCTGTAATTAGTCCTGTTACTATCCTGTAATTAGTCCTGTTACTATCCTGTAACTAGTCCTGTTACTATCCTGTAATTATCCTGCTGCTATCCTGAAGCTAATCCTGGCACTATATTTTCTACCCATGTTTCTTCTATAATATAATGCAAAAGGGATCAACTCATTTATTATAATGTGATTTCACAAACTACTCCTTTTAAAAAACTTTTTTGAATTTTTTTAATTTTCGTCTTGCATTTTTTGCATAAAACTATTATTATTATGGGTAATAAGGTGAACGAAGGCGTTTCGATTATTTTTTGATGCGCCTTTTTTATTTGCTTAAAAGCAAAATGAAAAATTAAAATAAGGAAAGGTGATCAAAATGAGTAACTTAACAGAATTATTTGGTTCTAATGTATTTAATGACGCTGTTATGAAGGAACGTCTCCCGAAAGCTACCTACAAAGCAATAAAAAAGACTATAGACGATGGGCTTCCTCTTGATCCTTCAGTTGCTGAAGTAGTTGCAAATGTAATGAAGGAATGGGCTATCGAAAAGGGTGCAACGCATTACACCCATTGGTTCCAGCCAATGACCGGCATTACTGCCGAGAAGCATGATTCTTTCATTTCCCCGACCAGCGACGGGAAGGTCATTCTGGAGTTTTCAGGCAAGGAACTGATCAAGGGCGAACCTGATGCTTCTTCTTTCCCCTCCGGCGGTTTGAGAGCTACTTTTGAAGCCAGGGGATATACCGCATGGGACTGTACTTCACCGGCTTTCTACAAGGACGGCATTCTTTACATTCCTACAGCCTTCTGCTCCTACACCGGTGAAGCTCTTGACAGTAAGACCCCGCTGCTGCGTTCCATGGAAGCGCTTTCAAAACAGGCTGTACGTATCCTGAAATTATTTGGAAACACTACTACTTCAAGGGTTATAACCACTGTTGGACCAGAGCAGGAATACTTCCTTGTTGACAAGACTCTCTACGATCAACGTAAAGACTTAATCTACACAGGCAGAACACTTTTCGGTGCGCCGGCTCCAAAAGGCCAGGAACTGGAAGATCAGTACTTTGGTTCATTGAAAGAAAGAGTCCAGACATTCATGAAAGAATTTAACGAAGAATGCTGGAAGCTCGGAGTTGCTGCCAAGACCCAGCATAACGAAGTTGCTCCGGCCCAGCATGAAATCGCACCGATATTCAGCACTACCAATATTGCAACCGACCACAATCAGATCGTTATGGATACCTTGAAGAAAGTCGCTCTCAGACACGGTCTTGTTTGTCTTCTTCATGAAAAACCGTATGCAGGTGTTAACGGTTCCGGTAAGCACAACAACTGGTCCATGAGCACAAATGACGGCGCAAATCTTCTTGAACCCGGGAAGACTCCTCATGATAACGTTCAGTTCCTTGTGTTCCTCACTGCCATCATCAAGGCAGTAGATGAATATGCAGACCTGCTGAGATGCTCAGCCGCAAATCCTGGAAATGACCACCGCCTTGGTGCAAATGAAGCTCCTCCGGCAATCATTTCCATTTTCCTCGGCGATCAGCTGACTGATATCCTTCATCAGATAACCAATGGCGGTCTGAAGAGTTCCAAACAGGGCGGAGAATTGACAATCGGTGTTACAACACTGCCACCGCTCCCGAAAGATACAACAGACAGAAACAGGACATCTCCTTTTGCCTTCACCGGCAACAAATTCGAATTCAGAATGGTTGCTTCATCTGCTTCTATTGCAAGGCCGAATTACACATTGAACACAATCGTTGCTGAAACTCTTTCACAGATTGCCGAAAGACTTGAGAAGGCATCCAATTTTGACAAGGAAGTACAGGTAATCCTGAAGGAAATCGTCACGAATCACAGCAGAGTCATTTTCAACGGCAACAACTATTCTGACGAATGGGTTGCTGAAGCTGAAAAACGCGGTCTTCCAAACATCAGGTCCACTGTTGAAGCTTCAAAAGCTTTGGTAGCCGATAAGAATGTCAAGATATTTGAAAAACATGGTGTATTCACAAAAGCCGAGTTGGAATCCAGATTCGAAATTGCACTCGAAAATTATGTCAAGGTAGTGAATATTGAAGCTCAGACCATGCTTGATATGGCAAAACGTGATATTATCCCGGCTGTCATCGGTTTCACTTCAGATCTGGCCGATTCGATCAACACGATCAAGGCAACAGGAGTTAGTGCCGACACCTCCGTTCAGGCTGATTTGCTCACCAAGGTCTCCGGTTTGCTTGCTTCCTTCAGCAAAGGCATCATAACTTTGGAAGCCTCACTTGTTAAAGCGGATTCAATGCACGGCAGCACTTATGACCATGCATACTTCTTCAGATATGACACCTTCATGAAAATGGGTGAACTCAGAAAAATCGCCGATGAGATGGAAACCATCGTCGGAGCCGATTACTGGCCAATGCCCGTATACGGCGACCTGCTGTTCAGGGTATAATACAACTCGTTATATTAGAGTCCCGGAGGCGAAAGTGTCTCCGGGATTTTTTATCCTCATAAGCTGCAGCATAATAAATCAAGCCTCATCTGCATTAATCCAATTCCGCAGGCGAGGCTTGCAAATTATTGCGATCAATATTATTGAAATGCTGCCACAAAGTTCAATACTTCATTCCAATTTCCAGCGCTTTCATTTCTTCAGGAATCATATAATGTCTTTTTTCCGGAAGCACCTTTTTCAATGCCTTTTCAAAGAAATCCGACGATACGACACCCGTCTCCGAAAGCAGTTTGCCAAGCATAATGATGTTGGCGTACGTAAGATTCCCCATTTCGGAAGCTATATTCGAAGCCGGTATCTCAAATGCTTTGACATCTTTCCTTGCAGGACTCCGGTTAACAAGTGAGCTGTCCACCAGGATAATGCCCCCCGGTACGATGCTGTTCTCAAACTTGTCAAGTGATGGTCTGTTCATAGCCATCAGAGCTGTCGCACTATTGAGAATCGGTGATCCGATCTCCTCATTGGATACGATGACATGGCAGTTTGATGTACCGCCCCTCATTTCAGGCCCATAGGATGGAAGAAATGAGACGAATTTATTTTCCAACATGCCCGCATATGCGATCAACATGCCTGCAGACTGTATTCCCTGTCCGCCGAAGCCTGAAAAAATCATATCATGCTGTGCCATTTCATTATACCTCCAAATCCTTTCCTCTGAAATTACCGAGAGGATACTGCGGAATCATCTTCTCCTCTATCCACTTGAGCGATTGGACAGGGTCAAGTCCCCAGTTCGTAGGACAGGTGGAAAGTATTTCGACTATTGAAAAGCCAAGACCGGCCAACTGTATCTGGAATGCTCTCTTAATGGCCTTTTTGGCATTGTTGATATTCTTGATATCATGAGTGGAAACTCTCTCCACAAATACAGCTCCCTGCAGTGTCGAAAGCATTTCGCAGACATTAATCGGGAAGCCTTGTATCTCAGGCTTTCTGCCGAATGGAGAGGTGGTGGTCACCTGCCCGAGCAGGGTAGTCGGAGCCATCTGTCCGGAAGTCATTCCGTATATTGCATTGTTTACGAATATGGTGGTGATTTTCTCGCCTCTGGCAGCAGCATGGACTATTTCAGCAGTCCCTATTGCAGCAAGGTCCCCATCTCCCTGATAAGTGAATACGGCATTTTCGGGATGAACCCTCTTGATGCCTGTTGCAACGGCAGGCGCTCTTCCGTGTGCTGCCTGAACCATATCGCAATTAAAATACAAATAGTTATTATAAGCGCAGCCAACCGGTGAAACACCAACGGTGGTGCCTTCTATCCCAAGTTCATCTATGGCCTCTGCAACAATCCGGTGAACGATCCCATGTGTGCAGCCCGGGCAATAGTGCATCGGCAGATCTGTTAAAGCATGAGGTTTCTTAAAAACTGTAGCCATCGTTATTCCCCTTTACTTCAAAATTTCCTTGATTTTTTGCAAAATTTCCTTTTGAGTAGGAATCATGCCGCCCATTCTTCCATGGAAGTGAACCGGCCTCTTGCCGTTTACAGCCAGCCTTACATCTTCAACCATCTGGCCTGCACTCATTTCTACTGCAAGAAATGCCTTCGGAACTTCTGCAAATTTCTCAAAAGCAGCTGTCGGGAAAGGCCAAAGGGTTATCGGTCTGATCAGGCCGACCTTGATCCCCTCTTTCTCTGCTGTTTTAATAACATTCTTGATTATTCTGGCTACCGTGCCATACGCTGCAACGATAATATCCGCATTTTCACAATTGTATGTTTCAACACGTGTTTCATTTTTTGTTATCTCCGCATATTTGGCCTGCAGCTTGAGATTGTGCTGCTCCAGAATCTCCGGTTCGATATAGATCGAGGTAATGGTGTTATGATCCCTTTTCAACCCTGAACCATTGGTTGCCCAACTCTTGTCCGCTTCAAATTTCTCTTCCACATCCCTGAATTCGACGGCTTCCATCATCTGACCCAGCATGCCGTCTCCCATGACCATGCTGACTGTTCTGTATCTGTCTGCAATATTAAATGCATCCACCGTGAGTTCATACAATTCCTGCACACTGCTCGGCGCCAGGACAACAAGTCTGTAGTCGCCATGTCCTCCGCCCTTGGTCGCCTGGAAATAATCGCATTGCGCCGCTAAAATGCCGCCCAGACCAGGTCCGCACCTGACGATATTCACAACAACTGCCGGAAGCTCGGCGCATGCCGTATATGAAATAGCTTCCTGTTTCAGACTGATTCCAGGGCTTGAGGATGAAGTCATCGCCCTTGCTCCTGCACTTGCCGCCCCATAAACCATGTTCATCGCGGCAACTTCACTTTCTGCCTGTACAAAGGTTCCTCCGTACTGGGGCATTTTTTTTGCAAAATAATGTGCTATCTCGGTCTGTGGTGTTATCGGGTACCCGAAATAATGCTTGCAGCCTGCTCTTAATGCAGCTTCGGCGATTACCTCGTTGCCCTTCATAAGAATTTTCTCACCCATTAATTGATCCCCCTATCACTTCTCTACTTCTCCACTTCTATGACACAATCTGGACAAATGGTAGCGCAGAAGCCACAGCCGATGCACTTTTCCATTTCCTTCACGCCTGCCGGATGGAAGCCCTTCAGATTCAGCTTGCCTTCATCCATTATTACTATTTTCTTAGGGCATACAGACACACAAAGCTTGCAGCCCTTGCAGAGTTCTTCACTAAAAGTAACTTTCGCCATTTCACACCTCACATTTTACAGCACACGCCAGAAATATAGTCTACTTCTTAAATCAATCGGTTTTGCAATTAATATATTATAAATCTCCTTTATCCCATTTGCAAGTGAAAACCAAGAGAATAATCCATAAAAATGCTTCTCAGTCCTGCTCCCACGGCAGTTTGATGAATTTCTCAAGATAGAGTCTTGCTATACCCGGTCCGCCTTTAAACTGATGAAGTACCTCTCCCATCCCACTGATGATTCCTACCGGTATTTTAAGCCTTTCAGACACTTCTCCGATGATATGTGAAGCTTCATCAAGCAGTTCCGGCGAACTGACACCCAGAAGGTTGGCATTGTTTACAAGCTTGTCCACTTTGAGATTGGCACTGGTTTGTATTTCGACGATCATCGATTCAATTTCATCAACTGTCCTGGTCATCGGACGCCTGGTGTTGATCACAAAATAGTGGATATGATCCTCGGCAAGGATCTGTTCATTATATCTGGAAAGCACTCTCGCTCCAAGATCATCTCCGCCGACATCCAGCACGACCTGATAGCTCCTGTCCTCAAACATCGCATTGATTTCAGGCGGCAGAGAAGGCACATCCACATTCGTATTGGCGTACATGGGAGCGATTACCCTTATGCCGCCGGCTTCCAATATCCTCCTTGCATCGGCTGTCCGAAAGAACGGGTTTACGATATCCATATCTACGATTGCTGTCTTTTTACCTGACTTAGCCAGTTGAATAGCATAATTGACAGCTACCTCCGTTTTGCCGCTTCCAAAGTGGCCTGTAAATATGTTAATTCTATTTTCAAACATTTTATAATCTCCTTCACTTCCGTTTTTCCGGAAGTCTCTGCCGGCAGCAGGCTCCACCCCGGTTCCTAATTCCTTCCCATCAAATCCCTTACAACCTCGCCGGCGATGATAAGACCGGCGGCAGGCGGCACAAAAGCCGTACTGCCCGGAATACTTCGTCTGTCGGTGCATTTCCTCTCAGCGCCCTTTGGACAAACACAGCCTTCTCTGCAACTGGTCTGTTCTGTTTCAATCGTCTTCGAGGGCTCTTCCCGTGAAAAAAGAACCTTAAGCGAGGTAATCCCCCTGTCCCTGAGTTCCTTTCTCATAACCCGTGCAAGCGGATCGACCGAGGTTTTACTGATATCCGTAATCTCAAGCTTCGTCGGGTCGAACTTGTTACCGGTCCCCATACTGCAAATAATTGGGATACCTTTCTCCCTGGCTTTCATCACTAGGTCTATTTTTGCCGTAACGGTATCTATTGCGTCAACAATATAGTCTATATCCCCGTCCAGCAACTGTCCCGCGGATTCAGGCAGGTAAAACAGCTGATGGGTCACAACTTCGGCTTTCGGATTGATATCAAGGATCCTTTCCTTCATCACTTCTACTTTAGGCCTTCCTACTGTTTTTCTTGTCGCATGCAGCTGCCTGTTCAGATTTGTCAGGCAAACCAGATCATCATCCACCAGAATGAACCTGCCCACACCACTGCGCACCAGTCCTTCCACAACATAACTTCCTACGCCGCCGACACCGAATACAGCTACCCTGGAATTTTCCAGCTTCTCCATGGCCTCATTGCCGACAAGCATTTCAAATCTCGAAAATGCATGAAGCATTATTTTAGTCCATCCTCTTTTAATATGATTATCCAAACCTTACCGATTCTTCTTAATTCTATAGTCATTTTCCGGCTAACCTCTGCATCCGTGCCGGCTCTCGGAATTTGTGCATTCTTGACGGAACTCCTGTTATCCTTAGTTGTTTCCTCTGATAAAGTTTCAAATACTGCACTCTTAAAATATTACTGAATATCGAGGCGCTTTCATCATCCATATCACTTTTCACAAGTTCCTTCTTTTTGCGATATTTCTATTATACCGTAAGATTTATTCTCAGGCAAATTAGTGCTTTCCATAAATTTCAATGTTTGTTATAATAGGATAAGCAAATTTATAAACAGATAGGAGTAATGACAGAATATGAAATTTGTTGTTGTCCTGGGCGATGGAATGGCAGATTACCGTGTTGCCCAGCTTGGAAACAGAACCCCGCTGCAGTGTGCAAAGAAACCTAATATAGATCATCTGGCCGAATACGGTGAAATAGGAATGGTCAAAACGATACCGGACGGTATCCCCCCGGGAAGCGACGCAGCCAATCTTTCAGTGATGGGGTACGATCCCAGAAAATATTATACCGGCAGATCTCCTCTTGAAGCAGTCAGCATGGGAGTTGGCCTTTCAGACACAGACCTTGCCTTTCGGTGCAATCTCGTCACTCTGGAGATTGATGGCAGTTATGAATCCTCCGCCATGCTCGATTACAGTTCTGATGAAATCACCACAGAGGAAGCTGCCGAGTTGATCGGAGAAATAAACAAACATCTGGCAACCAATGAAATCAACTTTTTCCCAGGTATAAGCT
>JAEWQC010000250.1 GCA_023399355.1 Bacillota bacterium
GAAATAGCTCGTCTGCATGATGTATGGAACTGTGTCGGACAGGATGGATTCAGTCATTGTCTGAAGTGTAAAATGGACAGCGAAGGAAAACAATCCCAGAAAGGACGCAAAGGCAATCTTCCTTTTCGTGCCGATCCTGTTTTCTATATAAGCCTGACGCAGTTCCTTACTAAAATAACTATTCCTGTATATCATATACACCCATTATTTCATCGCATGCATTTTTTACCCTTTTGGGATTGATGTCCACCTTTTGGGGATAGAACCCCGATTTAACCATTTTCCCGTAAATCTCTTTCGGATCGTTTTCCCCTTTATTGCGGCTGCGTATCGTCATACTGTCACCGGATATGACGTACAGATATTGCGGGAAAGCCGTTTTCAGCCGATCCGCCCAACTCTCCATATCCTTATCCCATATGGTAAGAAGGATTTTATCGTAACACTCACAGAATTCTCTGATTGTTCCGTTATAGATCATCCGTCCTTTTTTTAGGAATGCGATGTGCGTGCATGCCTTTTCAACCAGATCTCCATTCTGAGTCCCTATAACAAGCGTTCTGCCGCTTTCCCGGATCAGTCCTGCTATCTCTGAAATGGCACCGCACAATACCTCGTCAAACTGGTAGCCGGGGAAATTGAAAACGACCAGAGGACTGTCAGAGAAAGCCCCTACCAGTAGGATCACAACAGCTTTTTGCTCTTTTGAAAGTGTATTTGCCGGCGTTAATGAAATATTCCCAAGTCCGATACGGATCAGGTATTCAAAAATCCACTCCTGTCGTTCGACAGTATCCCCCGTTCGCTTTGCTGTAGCGAACATCAGAAATTCGAGTACATTCATGTTATTGTAAATCATGCCCGGATTTCCAATATAAAAAACATGCGGCAAAATAATGCGTTTCCGGCGCATCATGCCAAATCCGACCAGTGTGCACCTTCCACTGCCATAGGGCTTAATATTGGCCATGATATCCAGGAAGAGCCTGATTTCAAAAAGGGAACTCCCATGAATCCCCCATATTTCACCCTTTCGAATAGAAAAGCCAATCTCGCTGAGGACCGGGACCATGCGCTTTTCTTCTTTTAAGAACATCTCCCTGGAGGACAGCTTCTCCATACGGACAACAGTGTCAAATTGCTTCTGTTGTGCTTTTAAAGGCCTTTTACGCATTGCAGCTTCTCCTCCTGTCCCTGAAAAATACGTTCACGTAAACGGAACCTTTGTTACCAGGATTGCTATTACACGATCCTGATCCAGCAACTCCGGATCAGGCGAATTGACAGGATTATCTCCTTTGGTCCGGTAACGTACAGTTCCTGTTTCATCCTTCAGGACTCCAATAATACGATGGGTTATGATGGATCCGTCTATCCTCTTAAAAGTCACGATATCATTTATATTCAGGGCACCGGCATCCGAGGGCTTTTTCGCCAGAATAACCGAACCGACTTTTAAAGTGGGCGACATGCTGCCGGATTCCACAACGTACAACTCATATCCGAACAAATTGGGGATTTCGCCTTTGCTTCTCGTGATCAGAACTGTTGAGAGAACAACCATAAGCAACGCGATTAACATCCAAAATAAAAATTGGCTTACAATCTTTTTGGACGGAGGAAAAAGAAGAGCCGTTTTTCTCCGGTTCCTTCCGTCTTTTTGGACTGAAGCCTGCTTTTTCGCTTTTTCCAACTCTTCACGCATCTGTTCAATTTGTTTTTCAGTCGTGTACAACGGTTCGGTCATAGCGTGTCCTTGTCCCTGACCGCTCAATATAGTCATTGCAGCTTTATAATGCATCGGTTCAAAAGAAATTTTTTCGGTTGTAGAAAAATTTTCTTACCTCTGCTGCGTTTCAACGAGGCGGGAGAGATGTGCGCCACCTGTAAGCCAAATCGGTACCCGCCACTTTTAGAAGCTGAGAACATCTTCTATCTCGTTATTATTACGCAAATGGCAGTTTCTAAACCGGATTAATAAATGAAAAAGCTGCCAGTAAAGGCAGCTCCCCATATGTTGTTTATTCATCCTGCTTATTCATCTTACTTATTCATCCTGCTTATTCATCTTACTTATTCATCTTGCTTATCCATCTTACTTATTCATCTTGCTTATCCATCCTGCTTATCCATCTTACTTATTCATCTTGCTTATCCATCCTGCTTATTCATCCTGCTTATCCTTATTTCTGCGTGCCTGTTACTGTTACGGTCATCGCATTTCCATGGCCGGTTCCGGCATAGTTGATATCAGTGGCATTGTTCGAAGGCCAATTGGTTTCGACAGTATAAATGTGGTTCTGACCGGCATTGGACAACCCAAAACCATCTTTAAATACAATGGTTCCTGTCCCTGTTTTAGTGCCGACAACCTGACCAGCCTCATTCTTTACGGTAACAACCAGGGAGTCGATTGCAGCCATGTCTGCAGCCGCTCCGATATCGATCCTGAAATCCAGATCCATTGCCGTTTCAGAAATTGTTGTGCCCTCATAGTTCTTAACGCCAAACTGCCAGTTAACTGTTTCAGTCGGAGCAATCTTCACGTTCTGAACAAAGGTGTCGCTTCCATTTTCCGTAAGAACAAATTCCTTTGCAACAACACTTCCGGCTGCTATATTATCAATCGTGGTAGTATAGACAGCAAGCGTACCGGCGATCAGAGATACTGCGATTACCAAAACCAGTGAAAATATCATCAACGTTCTTTTCATATCAAATTCCTCCTCATCTTTGTTTTAATTTATTCTTCATCCTTTTCCAATGTAGTCCCAGCTTCTGATGCTTCTGTCTGAAGCTGTTTCTTATGGCTGTCAGCCTGCTTTTGAATCTTCTGCGTATTGGGTTCGATACCCACAAAACCGCTGGTTGATACTGTATAAGCAGAAAGGGTGCCAACTGTGGCCGAAATCATGATTGCACAGAAAAGACATACAAGTATAAAGACTTTTATCCGCAATTTCACCCCTCCTTTTTCTCATCCATCCCGGTTTTTACTTACTATCATGATCCTGGTACTACCAAATCGTTCCCAAGTCATACCTGGACTGGAGACCGACAGCGACACCATTTACAGTGACCGAAGTAACCGGTTCGGTTCCCATCCCCTGCACCTGGCCTGTAAATACAACACTTTCGCCTGGTCCAATGGAATTGTGCCATTGATCCGGGTAAATAATTCTATTTTGTTTCGTGGTCAAATCCTCATAATCATGCCTTGCATTCCAGATATTCACAATGTCTTCTGCATATAAAAATTCCAACTTCCAGTTTGTGATTGGCTTATCCGAATGATTTGTTATTGTAAATCTGACGTTATGATACTTGGGTTGACCATCTCCGCCCCAGGGAGTACCATCTTCAAACAGAACCGAAACATCGCTTTGAGGAGTCGGGTCCGGTTCCTGAGGATTCACTCCGGAAGGGATCTGTGTAGCAACCGCGGATACATTTATGCTTGTTCCAAAGTTGTTGCCTGCATAATTTATATCATGATCAGTGCCAGGCCAATAAATTTCCACTTTGTATGCATCACTCTGTCCGTTTATTGAAAGCGGGAAATCCTTTGAAACATGGATCGTTCCGGTTCCGGTTACAGAATTCACTATGTTACCCCCCTGATCCTTTATCGTAACGGTCAACGGAGCAATCGCTGTCTTTCCCGGTGCCGCCTTTACTTCGAATGTCAGATCGTAATGCAGATCCGTCTCTGTTACAATGCTTCCATCATAGTTTTTAACAGCAAACTGCCATGTAACTTTTTCTGTCGGCGCAATTTTGATATTATCGCTAAAGGAGTCGGTTCCATCCTCCATAAAGATGAATTCTTTTGCGACCGCACTTCCCGAGGCCATATGATCCAGCGTTACCGTATAACTAGCCAACGTGCCCGCCAGGATGGAACTTAGTATCGTTAAAATCAATGCCGCGAAAATGACAACTTTTTTCATAGTACACCTCCCCCTTTCTCATCCATTTTGTCTTGCTGGCACTTTCCGGAATTTTTCATACGCTGCTTTACACGATCTTCTCATCAAATTCATCCCTCTGAAAAACAGCATGCAAAATAAAACACAACAGTAACCGGCAGTCCCATTCAAAAAAGCCCGGACTCCGACAGTAACATATGGGTTTATATGTTATGTAAACTTACTATACTTAATAAACAACTGAATCTCCTGAAGATATTCTCCTGGATTGACAAGTAATTGTCGATGGATTCAGAAATATCCGTATTATGTTAACCAACATAATGCTTTGTCAGTATAATGCACCCGGATCGATTTCGTCAATTGGAATATATTCCGAGTCTCTCATTTATTGTCGTTTACCTGCCCGCTCCCGCCTGTGTCAAATATGCTGAAATAAGTTTATGCGGATTTACAGGGAGTGAGCTTAACTGGGGTTGAAACAATGTGGCTGCAAAAAACCTGTTTTGAACCAGATCAAGTACCCGCACTTCACCATGCTCATCCGTTGCGGCAATTTTGAAACCGCTTTCATCTATCAGTTTCCGGTAATCTGGATTAATTCCAAATCTGCAAGTAAAGCGCTCTTCTACTTCCATTTTATTATAGTATTCATAGATCCTTGAGGTTTTATTTATAAATACTTTTTGTATTTCACCAGCCAGAGAACACGACAGGGGAGTAATAATCAGATCTGCGGCATCAGGATCATATTCTGCATGCTGCACATCTTTTAATCCCAATTTGTTCCGGGCATACTCAATAACCATATATTGAAAGCCCCCGCAGGTACCGATAAAGGGGTAATCATTTTCCCTTGCAAATCGAATTGCGTTTATTGCTCCGTTCGCACTCTTATATTCTCCCGGAGCACACCATAGTCCATCAAATTTGCTAATACTTTCTTCTACATTCCGTTCTAAGGATTCGGTTGGCAGCCATTGAATATCAATGTTCATATTCAAATATTCCGCACTGTGATTCAAAGCTTCATTCGTTGCCTTGTGTGATGGACGTTCCGATTCAAAATCTCCTATTATTCCTATTACAATTAACCTGCTCATACCAATCCCTCCATTCAGCCGACACTCGTATACTAAAATGCAGATTCACTCATGGAGGCTGCATTGAAGTTTTTCAAATCGACGAGTGGCTTTTTCCCTCTGCTAATATTCTGCACAGTGCTCTTCCCGCCTTCAACGCCCTTTGTTATAGTCTCCTTCCCTGTGGAAAGGTTGAAGTCCTTTGTCGTATATTCACCGGTACCGGTATAGATTTCATACAAAGTAGCACCAATCAGGAACCACCCGTTATTCTGGTTGCGGAATTTGTAGTTGTATCCCCATCGGTAATTGCTTCCGCCATAGAAAGAAAACGACAATACTCCGTTCTTTATGGAAATAGCCTCGTACGGATCGCCGAATACTCCCCCCTCATCCGCTTTCAATATAGCTTTGATCGAACTTACAGCCAATTTATAGTTCCCGTCTTTTTGCTTGATCAGAATAGCCAGGATACGCTCCGGTGCGTTCCCGTAATCCTCAACGGTCCCTTTCCGGTCTTGTTCAAAAATGGCTGCAATATCTGCAAGCTTATCTCCATTCAAGTCGCCTGATGCATTATCGCATAGCTTCCAGCCTTTGGGTATAAAGCTCTGCAGCGTTTTCCCCGATGAAGGGACCAAAATGTTTTCCATGCTTTCTATCTGCATACCAAGTATTCTTGCATAGCCTGTATATCCCACCCGTACTTCATCCAGCTTGAAGCTCAGCTTTAATTCCATCATACATTCGCTTTTATCAGCAGACCTATACCTGAAAATATATCTATTGGTGCTCGTGCCGGACAGTCCGTCTTCCCCTGAATCGCAATCAATATTCCGATACTTTTGGAGTTCGAACCCCATCCCGTACCCTCTCATTTTCGTTATCAGCTGCTTCTGCTGTTCCAGCAGGGCACCGGTGCCGGATATTTCCTTCAACGTGCCTATATAAAGAGAATTCAGCGAATCCGTAAGCAAATAGCCGTAATAGCTGCCAAAATCTTCAATACAATATCCATTGGTTTTCACTCTGCCGGATGCAGCCTCGGAATAAGCGCCATAGTCCGTCCACTTTGCTATCGCCCCTATCTTTAAGCCTTTTGCAGTCTTATTGATATCATAAATCCAAACGTACTTGTTTAACTTCGCAGCTTTACCCGGCGTAGTTACTTCGATTTCCTCCACTACATAAACCTGATACTTCTCCTTGAGATATTCCGTTTTCTCCAGGGAATAATTTACAAGTTTCTCTTTGGTGCCTTTTTTGAAAAGGCTGCTCACCAGATTCTTCTGCTGGGTGTAGAATGCCGAACCCGGTGTGATATACGGCTCGACTGCGCTGAAATTCCCCTTGCTCACTGCCGCCACATACCCCAACTCATACTCATTTACAATCTCCCTGATCGCCGCCCATTCTTTATCCTCCGCACTCTGTTCAATGAACTTCAACCCCGCAGATGCCACATCCCCGGTAGTCCCATACACCGGACAGATGCTGCTGCTTAATAATAAAATAACAAGTACCAGTGAAATAAAGGAAAGCTTTTTCATAATACCTCCGTATCAATCCCGAATACAGCGTTTCGTTCCCTTGGAATACTTCAGTTGTTAAAATACTTATTCTCTGTAGTTACCTACCCAAACCCATATATGTATATGCTATATCTTAATATTTGAAAATCTTATTTTTAACAGGAAATGATCTGTTAAAAAGAATCGGAATTCCCTTTCCCTGCCAATAGGAATCAGTTGTTGATTGCATTGCCTGCATATGAAGGTGCGGATGGTTTGTCCATCCCGAATTGCCTATTGTGCCGATCAGTTGACCTGATACCACCTCGTCGCCGACATGAACGATAATACTGTCTTTTTGCAGATGTCCCATTACAACAAAAATGTCTCCGGATTTAATTACAATGCAATTTCCAACATTATAGGGGTAATTCCCACTGAAAGGAATATTGTTGCCATACTGGTTAACAACGTCGACAATGATTCCATTGCAGGGACTATGAAGATCCTCTTTAAAAATTTCATACTTATCCAGCTCTTTTGGCAAAATACCTATTGATGACGACTTAAAATTATTCAGCTTTATAATATCGATTGCATACTGCATAGAAGAATTAACCCCTGCACTTTTATGGCTCAAAGCTTTATAATGATAATTCATAAGAGAACTCTTCTCACCGTTTCCCCCATCATTGATGCTAAAAGTTCCGTTTCTAAATGGAAATGAAAGCTCAATAGGTTTTTCATCAAAAGAATAACTTTTAAAAGCATCAATAATAAATTTCAAGAGTACTAAAGATAAAATAATCAAGACAGAATCTATTACCGTAGTGGAGAGGTTAAGCTTAGTAAATAAGAATAATCGCTTGAAATCTATAAACGCTGCTGCCAGCCCAACTATAAAAGCTATAACAATCAGATCCCTGATACAATAACTTAGATATCCCCAATAACCTGCTACAGTTATCAAAATCACATATAATGCAAGAGCCGGTATTTTAACACACCAATCGATCCTGTTTGAAAACTGGCCTGTGAATAAAAATATTGCTATACATAACGGTACTAATAAATGAGTTGCCACTAATAGTACAAGCGATGGAATCCTTTTAAATAACATGTTAAGTTCCTCTCATAAGCACGGTAGTCAGTTCATTATAATCCAGCATGGTTTCATCTGTCTCTGCTGTTTTTGGAGCATTTTAGGAGGCCCGCTCTCTCACCTTATTCACTGCAATGCTACCATCCTCAGTCCTTTTACTTCCGTGTCATTTTCATCACAAATTCCAGCCATGGATCTCTTTTCTTCATGATATCCTGCCTTGAATATTCTATTGGATAATCCGGTGTAATAGCCTTATACTGTTCCGCCTCCGACACAGGACTTCTGTATCTTGTCGTGGCATATTGGAATTGAAGCCTGCTGTTTGGCAAACTATCCTGCTTTATATTTCCAAAGAACGATGGAATATTACCGGTAGGCTGTCCAATTACTTTCGCAATCGAGTTTGCCTGAAGTACCACAACAAAATCAGTTGCAGCACTAAACGTAGAATTTGATGTCAATAAGTAAATATTCCCGATAAATAGAGGTGGATCATTTGGGGTAACCTCTCTAAAGGCACCGGGATTGTTATAAATAATTTCATTGCCAATGCACATATAACTTCTTATATCAATGAAACTTAAAAATTGCTGTATAACTCCGGAATATCCACCGCCATTTTTTCTCAGATCAACAGTGATATTCTCGATTTTATTTTTATCGACTGCACTGAAAAAATCCCTGAATCCTTTTATGTATTCTTTTCCGCCCGGACATGTATTCATAGTAATTATCCCCAGATTATCGGCTTTATCTATCCTCCATTTCAATTTTCTTGAGGAAACATAAGAAATGGCTTTACCAATGCGTGTGGATATTGATTCTGCAGATTGGTGAAGATGCATTTTCCGGACAATTGTCCTGTCGTTCCTTTCATACTTGATAAGTACATTATTGTTTCCATCAACAAGATTTAATCGCCTTAAATACATTCCCTTTGCAATAGCATTCGTATTGGCTTTTGTTTCTTCCTCAATCTCAGCAGGTATCAAATAGCCAAGATCTTTCAGCAATTCTGCAGAGGTCATCTTCCCTATCGCTATAATTTTATCCCCTGTTTTAATAAAAGCTTTATTTTCTTTTGCAATCAGCCCATCACTTGTCCATTCAAGAGATGGCAAATCAATACAATCCCTGTTGACCTGATCTGCTGAAAAATGGGTATGTCCATCCTTTAATGCCACATTCAATGTGTTTAGCGTCCAATAAAAGTCCTCGGCATTCATCGGTTTTCCTATCTTTTCATAAATCCCGCTAATAACGTTATCATAAGTAGTTTGACCGTCCTTCATTTCCGGATGATATTCTTGCAATGTTTTTATAAAATAGTTTGCATCCATTTTCATCGAATATGGGGTTAAACTATCCCTATAAACAGAACCGGAGATACTAAATGATTTAAAGAAGAAAAAATAAGCTATTGAAATAATTAAAGCCAAAATGAGTGAGATAACCACGAACAGGACGATTCTTTTTTTATTTGTAACGAGCTTAACATGGAAGTCTTGCAGGGAAAGGTTCATTAACACCCTCTACTTTCCTTATGTATTATTCTTAATCAAACTTATGATATCGTTTTTACTCTGCTTTATATGAATGCCATATTTTATCTTCGCCTGTAATATTTTATCTCCGCCTGTGATATTTCAGCCTAATCCTTTCTTTCAGTTGATTGAATAAATTGGGATAGCCCCATAAAAGTTGGCCAATTTCCTGTCTCATCCCGGATAAAACAATGGATGAGTCCTATGTGATATGATAGATGTCTATATTGTCCTAAAATTAATGATAATCTCGAGAATGTACAGTTTTCCGGATTTCCCCCCAATTCTTCCTCTTGCAAGCTGAATAAATAGCTACTTATCTTTTCCTTAATTGAATTGAAGTAATTTTGTAATTCTTCTTTTCCGAGAACCTTATCACAATGAATAAATAATGAATTCAAATTTTCCACATGATAGAGGGGCTCTTCAAATTCATTTGGATTTAAAAACCACTGGTCAAGAGAGTGCAGCATATGATATACATGCTTCCAATATGGCATGTCGGAAAACTTTGGTACTATTTCAACATCACTTATTCCATCGAGAGTAATTTGAATATTTTGAAATAAAACATTTGTCTGTTGATTAATGATATCCACTAAATTATTTTTCATTCACGCCTCCCCTTTCAATGCTATAATTCATTTTCAGTAATTCTATTTTCCATTTCATCTTCAGGATTATGGACACATTTACTGTAGTGGGATATATGATGATCGCCTCTTCTTTATGAAAATAGTATATCATCATAAAATAATATTTGTAAATGTCTGTTAATCTGGAGCCTGTTTGCATTGAATTGTTATATAAAAGCAGAATAGTCCAACAGAATAAGTACGAGCAATGTTTTGAGTTGGATATCATGTGTTATAATAAGGGTATGAAAATCTATACAGAGGTGTAGCTTGTGAATAATTATCAGTCAATGACAGAGGTTATCGAAGATATGGAGAAAATTGCCCAGGCCTTGAATATTCCTTCGTTTTCGATTTATTTTCTGGGTGGGTCGGCATGTATTCTGGGTCAATACTCTTCCCGGGCAACAAGAGATTTCGACTTTATAGATATAAACTATTCATCGGTTTATGGGAAGGTGTTAAGATACTTGAATGACTTTGATATGCTGGAGTATGAAAGTACAATATTGACTCCGACCTACAAGGAAAGAGCAAAGAAGCTTGAACAGTTCAGATTCCTTGATGTTTACGTTCTGGCAAGGGAAGATATCATTGTGAGTAAAATTATTCGTATGGCTCCCAAAGATATTGAAGATATTGATGTGTTAATTAGAGAAAGTGATAAAATGCTAATTGTAAAGATTATTGAGGAGGTTTTAAAAAGAGAGGATTTATTCGACTCTAAAAAGGAAGCATTTCTCAAGAACCTTCCTGCTTTCAAGGAGAAATATCATGTATAGGATTTTTTGTGATAGTTATAATAATTATTTAAAGCAGTATAATTCACCATTGGATAAAGATACTTACCGCTGTAGGATTAGTAAGCCTTTTGAACTGATCAGTAACATTGAACGCTTCAACATGGAGAAATCTAAGGGAACATTGCTGTACAGACAGTTAAGTGATTTGCTTTACTACATGGCAGCGAATGCCCACAGGTATCCCAGAATGAGTGCTTTTCTATGGACGCTGGAATCTCGGGATGTGAAAGGACAACGCTATGATATCGTCCCAGCGGTTGACCTTGAGGAACAGACAAAGCTGGCAAGCATGTTTTTAAGCTTGCTGTATTGGGATGAAGCCAGAGAAACAGGTATGCATTGATTTGAACTAACCGCACGTCTTAAAACCCATGATATAAAATTGCAAACGAAGGAAATCCATACGCACGAAATACTTACGCCTAGGCTCCAAGCTAATGCATATAACATTTCCCCAGGTATTACGCAAACCGCATTAACCCCCAGTAAAAGCCACAAAATCGGGTACACTCCCAAGCTTATTTTGCATATTTGCTCTTTAGTCCATGATGTAAAAGATCGATAACAGCTTCTTCATTCCCTAAATTGTCATAATCTTTATTCCAACCATATTGAATGCCATCCTTTTGATTATGAAGGATATATTCTACCAGTTTTTCTATGCCTTCATTTTTGGCCACTTTTACAAAGGTTCTATTTCTAATATCATGATGTTCGCTAAACATATCTTTATTGCAAAGGCCATCATCACATTCCCAGCAACCATTTATGCCCTTTTTCACACAGCAGTTAAACTGAAAGCAGCCATCCTTGCTCAAATATCTTCCGCAGCAGTTGTTTTCAGATTTACAGCCGGCACATTTATCTGCCTCATGGCATAAACTGCAAACCAAACCACAGTACCCTACCTTTTTTGTAACATCCACAATATTCATTATGTCCCCCAATTTACTGTTAAATTAATCTTCAGTTCTCATAATCTTTCACCAATGCATACATTTTCATATCCAGTATTTCACCGTTTTTGACTGCACATTGTCCTGGCAGTTTCAGTTTTTGCATGTATGGAAACTGTTTATCATATTCTTCTGCTTTATCGGAATAGCTGTCATCGAACACAGCAAATTCATAAAATTTCCCTCTTACTCCTACCAACGCGCCGGGTACCAATTCAATTCCCATAAACGCGCCAAAGTTCTTGCCATCCCGTTCTTCGCTTATTATAATATTCTCCATTTCAGATATCCCCTCCACTATAAAAAGAATACGATATGAAATTATCCACAGAACATGTTAATGTTCTGTATTTATCCTCTTGTCCAATTCCCTTCTAATAGTATCCAGTTCCTCTTTAGCATCTTTTGCAACACATTTCATGGCAATTCCGGCAATGAACATGAATGCGGATAACAAAAAGCAAATGGAAAAAACAATACCACCTCTGACATAGTTGCCATTGCTAAATTCAAAAATTTGATCTCCAACACTCCCCCCGAAAAAGACGATACCTGCCATCACAAATAAGATAGCACTGCCGCCCATAAGTATGTTTGACATCTTTTTTGTTTTATCAAAATATGGCATAGCTTTCCTCCGGTTTTATAGTTAGTTCGCAACACAAGAAATAGGTCCATATTCGAATTTATAACCAACTGTTCATATCTTTACATTTTCACACGATCTCAGTATTTATATTTTAACAGGATATACCCCTCTGCAAAACCGGATTGCGCAGAGCCTGAAACAGGATCCGGCAGAATGCCCTCAATTTTTGTCAAGATCACGCGGATATCCATGCTTTCCGTACTGCTATTAAAAGTAAGTTCTTCAACGGGAAGTATCTGTCGCCCATCGGGGTAGCGGCTGTGTAAACCCCTAAATACTTCCCCCAGGTCTTTTGAATAGGCTTTCTTCCGGTCCACATAAATGCTCAGCGTCATATTTTCCAGCTTATAGCTGACTTCCGGATTTCCGGGCTTTTCTACACCATTAGAATCATTGCGCAGCAGAAACATGTCGTCATATCCTGCAATAGGAAAGGAAGCCACATTGTAGTCAATATAATAGGAAATATATTTCGTTTCCGAAGGCCTCGAGGAAGCGTCATAATCAAATCCTAGTACTGTGGGTGCCTTATCCGGTGTAAAATCCGGAGGGAGCGAACTCAGCCGTGCGAGCTTATGGTATCTCTTAAAATATTGCATGATTGAAGTCAGCTGTGCTTGATCAGCTTCCGGTATTGCATTGGCCGCAGGTACGACATGGCCTTCTTTCAGCATCCCGTTGCGCGTCAATATTGCATCGAACCTTTTGTCCTGGCTGTTCTCCGAAACAGAATATGCGCTGGCGGGGCCGAATACCGCAAGAATCGCCACCAGGGCAAGAGAAACAGGCAGAACAGTCAGGTATTTACGTTTTGCGAAAGTATAATAAATCATTATGCCAAAACACCATACCGCCAGGATGAAAGCAAAATAACGGGATTCTGTAAAACCATATTCATTAAGACGTACACCAAGCGCAGCAAAAAGCACTATGAACAAAGGCAAAGCCGCGCGGGGATACCAATCGGTAAATATCTCCGCAATACGGTTTCCGGACTTTACCGGCATCAGCAGAAATATCACCAGTATTCCTACCGTTGCAAAACTCAACACCAGAGTGGATACCAGCCCCTTTGGCCAGGCCATGTTGATCAGGATCCCGGCTGAATACACATACAGGATCAACGCATATACTGCAATCAACGGAACAAGAATGTAGATCAGGAGAAAACGCAGTGTCAATGGCGAGTTGGATAGATCCGGTTCTTCTTCAACAGGCGGAATGGCGGCAATGAAAAATGTCGGTGCGAAAGCCGACCACACAAGGATTGCCGTGTAGGAGTAGGATTTATAAGTTATGTTAACTCCCAACAGCTTGTCCAGGGTGAAAAGTATGGCAAACAGGCTTAACATAAGGATTCCGGAATACAGGGCAGTAATCAGCAGTTTGATCATTAATTTTGTTGCATACAGTGCAAATCCCTGTCTGCTAAAAAAATAGGGCACCGTTATGAAACACAGAACCAATGCAGTCACCACCAAGGAATAGCGTGTCAACGGGACCATTCTGAAATCAGGGATCAGATAAATCCCGTATGCTGCGAGGGCAGCTCCCGAAAGCAACAATACGGCAGCCTTCACAGCAATCGCCGCGGATTTCCGTTCAAAAGCAAGCTTGATTCCGAGAAAAAGCGGAATTCCCATCCCGCAGATCATACCAATGCGGACCAGGGTGTCTCTGGTTAAGTCGTTCTTTACATGGTCACTATCCAATACCAGCAGAACACCAGCCATAACATAAGCAAACAGAAGTGAGGCCGGAAATCTCCAGAAGCCTGCCCCAAGACCCATTACAACTTTTTTAAAATGATGGATGAATTTCATATACTCTCCTCAACCTTGAATAAATAGGTGCTTTAACATAGCATACCATCTTTATTCTGCTCTGATGATCCTATACTTATGGCTTCGCTATGATTGCAGTTTTACAACTCCTGAATAAGGATGATCCCCAGTTGCTGCTGAAACCGTGGTTAATTCACCGGATTGAAGCATGGCTTGTATCCGCAGGTATAACCAACGATCGCTGACACCCGGCATTTGACAAAATGTCTTGCCAATCAACTGCGCAACCATAAATTCTCCATCCTTCATGTTCGCTCGCAGCGCAAAATCATAAAACTCTTTTGGTACACTCATGAGGTTTCCGTTGACTACAGCACGCAGCGGAGCATTTTCACGTACCAGGCCGCTCCAAATATCCGCATTAACTCTACGCTGCAATTCACTTATCGGCTCTTCATATTTAATAAATGCGCCTAATTCTTGGGGATTTACTTCTCCGGTATTTCGATAACTGATAATGCAGTTCTCTTTCTCAATATGCGCCGGTATACGCACTACGGAAAGCGGTATCCGGTCATCCACCAGCAGACTGCACACGAAACAAAATCCGCACAGTTCTGCAGGATCATTGACACAGATCCACATACGTACCGGTTCCAGCGATACTTTCGCTTCCTGAAGCCGTGTCAGAGCATGCTGATTTGTTT
>JAEWQC010000334.1 GCA_023399355.1 Bacillota bacterium
CATTTGCCGTGCTTCCCACACTGTTCAGTGCCAGCACTGCATTATTCCCTGCTGCGTCCTTCAGCGTTCCGCCATTGGCTGATATTGCAGCCCCCAACGCCACTCCGTCCGGATCCGCATTCCCTGCAACGACTGTGTAGCGGAATACCAGGGCCGTTGTCCCGCTCCCGCTGAGATAAGCTGCATGAACCGCTCCTCCGGTAGTCAGCGTCAGCGTGATATACGGCGTTCCGTCTGTTGTATTTACAGTGACATTTTCACCGAAATTCACGACGAAGTCCAGATTCTGACCGGATATATAGGCAGCATTCACAGGTACACCTACGGATGACACAGCAGGCGGATTTAAATCTATTGTGATGGCAAAGCTGCCGCTGGCAGACCAATTCCCTACTGCATTTCTCTCCTGCACATACAAGGTGTGGACGCCTGTTCCAAGTGAGCTTCCTGCTGTACAACTCATAGCTGATGTCGTTGTTGCTCCGCTTGTCAGATCATTGTCATCCAGTTTATATCTATAGCTGCCGTTTCCACCGCCGCCTCCCGATGTCCATGTCCAAGTGGGCGAAGTATTGTTTGTAGGCGTTGTTCCGGATACTATAGGAGTGTTTGGGACTGAAGTATCTATTGTAATGATATAACTCCCGATGGAAGACCAGTTGCCGGCGGCATCCCTTTCCTGTACATACAGAGTGTGGGCGCCTTCCATGAGCGCACTTGACGGTGTGTAGCTATTAGTTGAAGTCGTTGTTGCTCCATTTGCCAAATCATTATCGTCCAGCTTGTATCTGAAGCTGCCGTTGCCACCTGTTCCAGGAGTCCAGCTCCATGTCGGTCTGGTATTTTGTGTCGGCGTTGTTCCGGTCACTGCAGGAGCACCTGGTGGAGTAACATCAATGGTAATTGCCCAGCTGCCACTGGAAGACCAGTTACCGGCCGCATCCCTTTCCTGCACATACAGTGTGTGAATGCCTCCAGGAAGAGCACTTGCCGGTGTACAGCTCATAGCTGACGCCGTTGTCGCTCCGCTGTTCAGATCACTGTCATCAAATTTGTACCTAAAGTTTCCATTCCCACCGCCGCCTGATGACCATGTCCAGGTGGGCGCAGTGTTGTTTACCGGTGTTGTTCCGGTCACTGCCGGGGCAGCCGGAGGAGTCGTATCCACTACAATGGTAAAGCTGCCGGTGTTTGACCAGCCTATTGGTGTTGCACCATTGGATTCCTGAACATATAGTGTATGGGGGCCTTCGGGTAAGTCGCTGCCGGGAGTATAACCCAACGATGTTGTTGTATCGGCTCCTGAAGATAAATCGTTATCATCCAGCTTGTATCTGTATGTTCCGCCGCCTCCTCCGCCCGAAGTCCAACTCCAGGCAGGGCGCTTATTTGCGGTTGGAGTTGTTCCCGACACGGACGGTGCGGCAGGTGCCTGAGTGTAAGTCAGTTCCAGCTTTGACCAACTGCTAGTATCACTGTCCTGATTGCTGACAAAGTTGAACTCATTCGTACCCGTGCCTTCTACTCCTGTCAGAACAAAAACAGCCTCCGTTTTCCCTTCATTTATCATGGATTGAATATAATCTTTTACATTAAATGTTTTCCAGCCGCCTGAAGTCACCGGAACATTGGAATAGGGGGCTGAAGAACCTACTGCAGAATCATAAACAAGGTCGGTGATATTATAGATTGGAAATGCAGGAGAATCATCCATTTCATCCCAGTTTTTATCCGTGGTCCATATCAAATTTACTACTGGGGCTCCTTGAACATCAACAACGTAAAACTTAAATTTTGCATCGGTAATAGTACCTGTAATTCCAGCAAGATTGAATTTAATAGCCGCTCTTTCATTAGTAAAACCTGGTTCACTCCCAACCCAGTTGACTTTCCTGCTTCCTGTATTATCAGTAATCGCACTACTTTGGGAAGCCATATATGATCTGTTAGGTACTAGTATTGAGCTGTCAGTTGCAACATCCTGTAATACATTAAGTGAAATATCTGATGCAAAAACAGCATTATATGATGTAAGGAATACGTTTGATGATAAAATTATAAACAGGAATAGAGGAAGAAATACTTTCTTTTTTATACTACCCAATTTTGTTCACCTCATAAACTTCATTAATCTATATGTTAGTACTAAGATTTCAAACTCATCTGATCTACTACCACTATCATTAATTCATTTGTTCAAAAAAGCGTTTTGATATGACAACATTTTCTTTCACGGTTGTAAAATTTTCCTCAAGGAATTTGCACCAGATTGTATTTCTACGATATGGAAAATATACTCTCTCCGACTGAAAATCAAATCGGTATTCACCGCATTGAAGCGGGTGAAATCATTCGCCTCATAATAAAAATGCTCAGCCACCTGGATGGTAAATAGCATTTATCATTCCAGGTGGCCCGAAACTTTTTATTATCAAGTTCCTATCGTCAAATTACATAAATAGGTTTTTTGATCTGTACCAATTGTAGATGTAACTACGATATCAATCGGATTAATTCCCGAAGATACAGGAACTGTCAGCGCAACACCACTGACCGCAGGATTGCCTTTTATTATGATTGATACATTGGCATTTTCAGCGGTAGCAGTCACCAAAACACTGGCAGTCACACTAGCGGCAGCAGTATATGTAAAAGTATTTCGATCAAAAGGTGGAGAAAGAATGAGTGTAGCTCTCCCTGCCTTCACCGCCAACCCGCTCAAATAAGGGCTGCTTGCCCTCGTCACATTTATCGTATAGGTCTGCGGGTCGCCTATGTACGGAGTCACCACTACATTCACCGGTGTGACTCCGCCTGCCGTCAGGTCTATCCATTGGGACGCCTGGCCCTGCTGTACAGCGACGCCGTTCACCTTGATCGTGGCGCGCGAGTCTGAGGCGGAAGCCGTCACGGTTATTTTTGTGGTATCATAATTTACCGAAGCCGTATATGAAGTAATCGTCTTAGCAAAAGACGGAAGCGACGGCACACTTGTCGTACCGTTGTTCAGAGTGAGTGAGGACAGTGTGGAGTCCGTTGGAGGAGCCTCATAGACTTCAAGCTCTGTGATGGAGGCAAAATTGGTGTTGTTTCTGAGCCCTTTGGTTATATAAACCCTTACCCATCTTGCCTTGTTTGCAACAAACGTCCTGTCAGTAATACTTGACGAATTATTGGTAACAGAGTCCAGATCGAACCAGTTTGAATTATCCAGGCTGCCCTGGAGCTTGTAATCCGTCAGATTGAAAAGTGCCGACCAGCCGACAGAGCCCATCTGCTTGACCACCCAGCGGTTGATCCAGCTGTCTGCGCCAAGGTCGACCCTCATCCAGACAGGCTGTGGAATTGCCCCTCCCGGCGGAAGCGGTGAAGAACCAACCCACCTTCCGATAGTTGTGGTTACCCCGTTAACCCCTCTGTCCGGCGTAAAGGGGTTAATATAACTGCTTGCATCTGCAAATTTATTTAGAGCAATATTACCCATACATTTGTCATCCTTTCCAATTACCGATTTTACTGTTAAACCATGCAGTACGATGCATTCCCGAAGTGCTTTTAATCCCTGGCAGGATAAATACCGGAGTTACAGATGTAATATGCGGTACCCGGCACAGTTTCCGCGCCCTGCAGGTTTGGTATGCAAAAGGTGGTGGAGCCGTTTCCGCCGAATCTAGCACCGATCAGTGAATATAAAGCGCTATTCTGCTGGACGTTGAGCTGCTGCCCGTTACAGAGCAGAAAGCCCATTGGTACGAAATCGTAAGGGAATACAAGAATTTGTCCTAAAAAATAATCCATAATCTCATCCTCCTATAAACTTTAAATTGTCAATCCGGTTAGCTTCTGCTGGGATAAACCCCCTCCACGGCTATGCAGTAATGCATCCCCATGTTCTGCATCGGGAGTGCCTGCCGCAAATCAGGCAGACAGAAGGTGGTAACACCGTTCCCACCGAAAGTTGTGCCAATCAGTGTGAATAAGGACTGGTTTGACGCAATGTTCAATGTCTGTCCCTCGCAGGTCATCCAGAACATAGGTGCGAAATCAAAAGCAAACAGTTCAATATCACCTAATAACGGATCCATAAGATACCCCCTTAATTTTTTATGTTTACTTTAATATACAATTATATTCTTTTTTAACAGTCTATTCAATACATTTGTATATAATCGTTTATTAGATATGTGTAAATTTTTTATTAATTTTTATTACAGCAATTTATTGTAACTTTACGAATCCACCGTCACTCCGGGTATCCCACTTTTTCAACGGGCCACCTGCCATGTCTCAAGCATACCGGCATGTCGTTATGGATATTAAGATCTTTGTGTATTGGTGTATGGAAGGTGACACCACTCTTGTAAAATGTCCTGAATTTTTAATAAGCAAAAAGAGATTATGAAGGGAAAGATGGAAGAGCTTCAAACCTATATACAAAAAAATATAGTATACAATCCATTTTTATAAGGAAGAACTACGCTGCACCACAGCAATAATCCAAAAAAAATAATGCCGATTGCATCACCGGCATATGAAGTAACAATTTATGGCCTGTTGCGGCAATCATTCCGGCTAAAGTCTCCACTCCACCATAATAAAAAGCCATTAAATCCAGCTTCTTTGATTAACCGATTACTCTTGTATTGGAAATGCAAGTTATCTGCACTGCAAATAAAAGTCCGGTATGCATAATGACACCATTCATCACTTCTTTCCGAAAGAAATAATCAATTTCCCATCGTTCCATGTAATAAAGCGATCATTCTGCGTTATAGCAATATGCCTGTCTTTTACAGCATCACCGGTTCTGAACACCGACAGCATCAATCCAATTAAAGATAAATTGATGATCGTTGCAATATTTCCGTAAGATATAAGTGGCAGAGAGATCGTCGCAAGCAGTTGAAAACCTAAATTAGCAATAACATAACCGAATACTTGCATTGTAAATGTCAGCATGACAGATAAAGATACGAATAGACTCAGTCCGCTTTTCTGTTTGATGCAGAGTAAAAAGCCTTTGATGATAAAGAATAGTAAAACGCCCATAATCATTATGAAGGCAATCCACCCGATGTCATAGATCAAATAGGTCAGAAGAAAATCGGTATCAATGCCAGGCAGAGGAAATCCATGTGTTGTTCTATATGCCGCAGGCATTTCACCATGGCCAAATAATTTTGATCCTCCAAGCAGGGCTCTGGTCACTGTACCTGCCCATCCGCCGCCTCTGGCGTCAAGTGAAGGATCCATGGCAAGCTGCAGCCTTTCCCAACCGCCATATCGGAAGGTAATATCGGTCATTACAGCCAGGAATAAAGTAATGGCAGTCGGGATAAACACAAGTAAATAGCCATATAGCTTTTTTATTGCAAACCATCCTTTTCCAATTGCAATACTTAAAACGATAAGTCCGGATACAGTGAAAAGGCAAAAGCCGGATACCGCTGATGCGAGCAGTGTAATGCAAGCCGGCAATAAAAAGGACACTCCGCATAGAATAATACCGGGATACCCTTTGTTTCTCATCACATATATAATTGCTGCAAACCCCACAGGAAACAGTAATGGCATAAAACCGGCATAGTAAACCCTCCCGTTTATTACTGGGGAAATACCGAGGGCTACAAGAGATAAAGCCATTATTGAAAAATAGATCGTTTTTGGATATTTGCCAATCAGAGTGAAGTCTGAAAAATAGGCAATTACCATAAATCCAATTCCTATAGCGGTAGAAATGAGCTGTGTCGGCATTAATCTTCCAACGCCGTCATTCATAATAAACACTCTAATAAAGAGCCCAATAAATAATAGTGCAGCTGCTAAAAGTATCATGCTCCATTGCGGCTTTGGTCTGTGTGTACGGTCCAGTTGCGTTCCAATAACAATAGGATCTCCCATTTGAACAATCGCACGATCGGTAGCGGCAGCCTCATCCATACCATCGGCTTTATATGCATCCCTTTGATCAACGAGGTGGTTTTCAATTTCTTCAGAAATAAGAGAACAGGCCTTTTTCCATCTTATCTGCTCACAGACGGATTTCGAATACTCCGAAATTTTTTCAAATGGCTGCATAGCCTGCACCTCCACGCAAAACTTGATTAACCGCCCTGGAATATTCTGTCCATTCAGCTTGTTTATCCCCAAGCAGGCCTTTTCCTTTTTGGGTAAGATGATAGTATTTCCTGACTCTGGCATTATCAGCACTGTCATCATAGGAGCTTACCATTCCTTCATTTTCAAGGCCGTGTAAAATTGGATACAGCGTTCCGGCCTTTAGATTAAAGGTGTCGTTGGATTTTCTTGAAAGCTCCTCAATCATCTGATACCCATACATATCCTTCTCCTCAAGCAGCTTTAATATCATCATTGTCGTACTGCCTGTCAGCAATCCTTTATCTACTGCCATATTGAAACCTCCCATATATAGATCATCTATACATATAATATATAGATGATCTATATATGTCAATAGCTAAAAAATTCTTCACAAAATACTTTACGTACGCACACAATTGCTGTTTACAAAACCAGTCCCCCATTTGTTCATCTCCTGTAAAACCGGCACCAGGCTGCAGCCAATCTCTGTCAGCGAATACTCTACCTTTGGAGGTACCTGAGGATATACCTTTCTATTTATCAGACCATTTGCCTCCAGATCCCTTAACTGCTGCGTCAGCATTTTTTGTGTGACATCCGGAAACATCCTTTTCAGTTCATTGAAACGTAGTACATCAATGGATAAATGCCACAGAATCAAGACCTTCCACTTCCCTCCGATGAGGTCCATGGTCATTTCCATAGGGCAGTTGTACGTTTTGTTATTATAGGTTATCATTGCGACCCCTCCATTAAATTCATATTAACTGAATATCTGAGATTATTTTCATCTCAAATTAAATTCAATGCAACTCTCGAAATTCATTTTCATGTAACCTTGGCTTATATGAATAATTCAATAGTCACTTTTTAGATACTATAGCACAATTTAGTGCGTACTTGTAATAAATACAACTATATATTAGATTTATATCATTAACAATAAGGAGTGAAAGATATGGAAAATGATCTAGATATTATTTTGAAAAGAAGGAGCATAAGAAAATATAAAAATCAGAAAGTGCCTGAAAATTTGATCAGGAGCCTTTTGCAAGCCGCCATGAGCGCGCCGTCCGCGTGTAATCAGCAGCCTTGGCATTTTGTCATCCTTGAAGATAAAACCGTTTTAAAAGAGCTGTCTGAAATCCATTCAGGTTTTCTTACCCTTAAGGGTTCACCCCTGGCTATTCTTGTGTGCGGGGAGCCTGGAGCTGCAAAGTTGGAATTCTATTGGGAACAGGATTGCTCTGCCGCTACACAAAATATACTAATCGCAGCAACTGCAATGGGCCTTGGCGCTGTTTGGCAAGGTATTAATCCCAGAGGTGGTGAGGATTCTGATATGATTAACAGAATTTTAAAGCTTCCTGTACATATTAGGCCATTCTCACTGGTTTCGGTAGGTTATCCCGCAGAAATGACCGAGCCCGCCAACAGGTTTAGTGAAAATAAAATACATTATCCGGGTACTTGGTAGTATATAAAATTTAGGATCCTTGATGTTGAATAAGATCATTTTGTTTCAATCGAATCTACTTTAAAATAATCGAGGTGTATTATGGAAAGTAAAATTATGTATTATGACTCTGCAAAGGATGATCATACAGAAGAAACCTTCAAGCTTGTTGAAGAGAGATTGAAAGGTTCCGGAATAACGAAGATCGTGCTGGCTTCTACTACCGGTGCAACAGCCAGGCGGGCTATGAATTTTTTTAAAGACCGGGGCATAAAATTAATTGTTGTGCCCCATCAATTCAACTTCTCCAGAGTTGATAATCCATTTCAACACGAGTTAGTTAACGAGCTAAGACAGGCAGGACACAAAGTGCATTTTGGTACAATGCTTTTCCATACTGAGAAATTATACGGTTCAGATATTCCCGGTATCATAGCAAACTTCTTACGCTGCTTCAGCCAAGGTGTTAAAGTGTGTTATGAAATTGTTCTAATGGCTTCAGATGCCGGCCTCCTATCCGCAGGAGAAACAGTCCTTGCCATAGCCGGAACGGGCAAAGGGTCAGATACAGCACTTGTAATGCAGGCTGCATCTTCACAAAATTTAAGAAATTTGAAAGTCAACGAAATATTGTGCAAACCTATCAATCAACTATAAGAGCTGCCCCTGGCAGCCCTTTAGATTTTGATAACTCTGACCTATTGGAAATGTAAGTGATTATGTCTATGCATTTTAAACTGGTGCCACAGAAAAAAGGCCCGCAATTTTACCGGGCCTTTTTTGAAGATTTTATTATTTTATGGGCAAATACAGTTCATACTCATATTCTTCGCTGTTTATGTCTTTTGCCTTCTCTCCGTATACCTCCATAGAATCAACCGTATCAAATTCATATTTTGATTCAGGGATCCACTTCCCAAAAATAAAATCAAACTGCTTTCCCCATTCCGAGATCTTGCCTTTGATCATGAAAACTGCAAATTTCGCTGCCGGTACTGTTCTAACTACCATACCATCAGGCACTTTATCAACTTTTGCAACCTCAACACCAGCAATATAGGAGTGTTTGGCATCATACCCGGTCTCATACGGACTCAAGCCTATATTCACATTAGGTATTGCGTTCGCAATCTCTCCCTTCCGGTTATTGAATTTATTCCAAAGCTCCACAGCAGGATTAAACCCTGCTTCCTTTTCTTCCTGTGACATTTGACATTCCATCCCTATCACAGAAAATCCATTTTTCATAATTATTTTAGGTTCCATATACAATCCTCCAAACAAATTTTGATGTTTTCTTTCACTAACGTTTATTTTTTCGAATAACAAAAGCTCTTGTCTGAATTTACGGTATCTTCCCGGTGTAATGCCGTACATTCTATCGAATGCTCTTGTAAATGCCTCTTGGGATTCAAAGTGATAATCAAATGCGATGTCAATAACCTTGCTTTTTGTAGCAAGAAGCTTATGTGCCGCTTCGCTAAGCCTGCGTTTTCTTATATACTCTTTTACGGATTCCCCAACCATGGCTTGAAAAATACGGTAAAAATGTGTAATGGAAAAACAGGCCTGCTCAGCTACCTGCTCAAGGTAAATCCTATCTTCCAGGTTGTCTTCGATATAGTCAATTGACTTTTGCACCATTGCATAATAATCCACTGCGTTCCCTCCCATGCCTTTATATCGAGTATACCATTTTGGATTTATTGTTTTTTGATATTTTATACCATGATTATATTTCGGATTGTTGTAAGTGATTTGAATAAATTATGTTTCTTTTATGATCATAAGCCATAAAGAAATTTTTATTTGCCGGATTTCTTGTTAGTTAAGAACAAAGCCGGAATGAGCAATACCAAGCTGAGGACTAAAGCCAGCATGAAACCGTCGTGGTAAGCAGTGGTCATGAGTGGAATCGTTGGTACTTTACCTTGGATTGACAGGCTGACAACCGTTGCAAGCACTGCGGAACCAAACGCGCCGCCAATATTTTGCATGAGCCGGGTTCCAACACTGGCTTGAGCAATTTCCTGTTTGACCATGCCAGTGTATGCATCAGTCATCATTGGAATGGCGACGCCACCGATGCCCATACCTCGAATAAACAAGACAACACCCACAACAATGAGCGAAGACGCTTCACCGAAGAAGACAAATGGAATCGTGCCTGCGATGGCTAATGCCAGACTTACCAGGACAACATTGCGCGCACCCAATTTATCAGTTAACTTCCCAATCAATGGACGGGCAACCAACATACCGATTCCTTGGGGAATCAGGATTAATCCAGCACTCAAAACTGAGAATCCTTTGATGTTTTGGAAAAACAAAGGCAATAACAACATTGGACCGTTGGTGGCAATCCCTGCAAGGAACAAGCCAACCATGACGGCGCTGAAATTTTTCAGCCTAAATAGGTGTAATGGGAGAATTGCCTGTTCCTTTCTGATTGCAGCGTAAATCATATAGATGGCTAAAATTGCGACCCCAGCAACAACAAAGCCAATCGTCGTGCTGTTGCTGAACGCAGCATTTTTCGCTGCTTTCGAAATCCCGTAAATCAAGGCGGATGAACTGGCACCCAATAAAGTGATACCCATGAAGTCGAATTTCGCTTTCCTGTTAGCCGGTGTGAAGTCAGGCAGCTTCAAAATCATCAAAGCAATAGCCAGAATGCCAATTGGAATATTGACAAAGAAAATGTACCGCCATGATAAAAATTGTACAATCACAGCTCCAATGACCGGGCCAAGAATTGGGCCAAGTACCGTCGGGATACCAATGGTCGACATCAAACGCCCCATTCGTTCCCTTCCGGCGATTTCAACACACAAGGTAGTCACCAGTGTCATAATAAAGCCCGCGCTGAACCCTTGAACAATCCGGAAAGCAATCATTGAATAAACACTCCAGCTCAATCCCGAAGCAATCGAGGCAGCCAGGAATACTATATTTGCACCAGTCATCAACCATTTCCCATTGAAACGTTGAACCGTCCAACCAGCAAGTGGCACTGAAATTGCCATGGATAACACATAACCCGTAATTACCCATTGTATTAAGTCAAGTCCGATGCTGAAATCATTACTCAAGTGCTTGATGGCAATGTTGACCATTGTTGAATCCAGTAGTGGCATAACTGCCCCAAGCACCAAAATCCAGGCAATGTTCATGATACTCTTTGGAATCGGTTCAAGTTCTGGAGCTTTTTCATTCTTATCTATCATAAATATATCCTCCTCATTCTGTGCAGCGTCTTTTCCTCATTGTCTTTTACTTTACAAAGTGCGGCCCCTCATTTACAATAAAAGCATACTCTGTAACGTAACGTTCGAGTCAAGAACATTTTGAAAATTATTAAAAATTATCAGCCTATTGTATAGGAGTAATTAGAGAAGGCATGAAAATGAAAAGCGTAAATGAAGTCAGTAAATTATCCGGCATAAGCCGCCGCACTTTGCAATACTATGATGAAATCGGATTGTTACCCCCCAGCATGGTGAAAGAATCGGGCTACCGTCAATATGATGACGAGAGCCTGCGCAGATTATGGAGCATTCTCTTTTATAAAGAGCTTGGTGTTTCCCTTGATGACATCCGGCTGTTGCTTGAAAATCCAAAGGAACTGGAGAAAGAGTTACTGCGGCAGCATAAACAAATCCTCTTGGAAAAACAATCCCAGTTACAGAAAATGATGCTGTCCGTTGACCATATACTAAATGATGAGTTTAATATTTCAATGCTTCGGGATTTTGATAAAAATAAATTGGAAGCGATAAAGAAAACATATGCAAATGAACTCCGTGCAATAATGGGAAGCGGCTTTTTCCTTCCATTAGTGAAAAGCGGCGTGGTTTCCCATAAAGGGTCCTTTGTAGAAAATGTCTCGAAAGTAATTTTTACAGATTTTGGTGAGCTCATCGCCCGTTCTGAGGATGTTATCCAAAATTTCCGCGATGCCATGAAAGACGGCCCGGACAGTTTAGCGGCAAAAGGGGCGGTTACGGCTTATATGGAATTCATCAATTCATTGATCCCCTGCGATGATAAAGCATTTCGTAAAATCGGGCAGGCATATTGGGATCATAAAAAAGAGGTGGACAAAAAGATGCCCGGGCTTGCGGAGTTTGTAAGTGCGGCTATCATGCAGATCTATCCATGAATGGACTGACTGCTGACATAAGCCTTTTTTGAAGACTTTATTGTTTTATGGGCAAATACAGGTCATATTCGTAATGTTCAATGTGATTATTGAACATTACTTATAAATGAAGCCGCATGGTATCCCCAAGTATTAGAAACCGGTGTATTATGGCGATTCATTTCTCCTGTTTTTTTCAATTGTGTCAATAATCTGTTCAAAGCTTACTCCATATTTCATTGCAATATCCATGGCATAACTCTTTCCAAGCGGAGCACCCGGTTGTATCTTGAATGAACGTTTGCCTTCTGCCAGACCGGTGACAAAGCTTATTACCCTGCTCTCACCCTGAACCTCATTATTTATCGTGTCAGCATAATTTGCCAGTTCGTGCATGTGAGTGTTGAATATTGCTCTTGCTCCCAGGTATCTTAATGCTTTTATGACGTCCCTTGAAATATGCAGGCTTTCCATATAGCTGGTACTGGCAAGAGATTCATTTAATAAAATCAGGCTATGGTTTGTTGAGTCACTAAATATCTGACTCAGTCTTTTTGTCTCCTCGCCCAGCCTTCCCAATTCAACAGTTTGGTTTTCATCTGCAGGGAAATGCGAGAAAATTGAGTCTACAGGACTCATCAGTGCATATGTCCCAGGCACGAAAATGCCAGCCTGGAACAAGATCTGTGCCAGTCCTGCAGTTTCGGTATATACTGTTTTCCCACCCCTGTTGGGCCCTGTAATTATTATTATCCTTCCACGCTCATCAAATATCACATCATTTAAAACAATCCTTTCAGCCGGTTTTTCGTCATTCTTTATCATATGCAAAGCAAGATTTATGTTATAGGTATTTTTTATTATGCAATTTCTATCTTCCATTTTTACTATTTCAGGCTTGCAAAAGGGCATTCCGTTTTCCTTCATACGGTTGAATAAACGGATGCAGCATAAATAAAATGTCATCTCGGGTATGAGATTAAAGAGGAAACCAACCTGAATATGGGCATATCGCTTCAAACCGGCAGACAAGTCCTTAATAACAGGCTTAAGTAAGCTTTCAATATCCTTATATAAATTATACAGTATCGGATGTCTTCTATCTTCACTCATAATATGTACTTTTGATAGTATCGCGGATACTTCTGATTTATAAGCCGAATTTGCATTAAAGAGATTTGAGAACCACGGGATATCTATATATTTCGTTTTATTGACAGATACAAGTGTTACTTCTGATGGATTAAGAGATGTATCCAGATTAACACCCAGAGTTATGCTCTGTATTTCATTAATTTCCATGCCAAGAGTCTTCAACGTGCTTGACAGTGCTATAAAATCTTCATCTTCAGATATGCTTTTCATGCAATCCCTTAAATGCATCAATCCTTCAGACTTTATGTCCATGTCCTGCAATTCTTTCCCTATTGCAATCACGCAGTCAACATATGCATCAAGTTCCTTAAATCTAGAAAAGAGCTTCCACAAAGTAGCTTCTTCAGGCGTGGAGGAAATCCTGCTCATGTGTTTCATTTGATCCAGATGTTTTATTATAACCTCAATTGATACCCTCAATTTTTCAGAAGAGTAGATATCCTCAAAAACTTCCTGTCTGTACCTTATGACATCTTGTTCATGGCACATGCAATTAAAAACTTCTTTGACTGTTTCACTCTCTTCTTTGGTTTTCGTTATGCTTTTACACAAGTAGTCCAAATCAAGATCATTAGCGGTTGCTATGCTGAGGTTTTTGGTCTTTGAAGAATAGGTGGTTTCATTCTTCGGCCACAGTAAACTGATGTAATTCATATACGTTCCTCCAATTTACACTTCATTTTGTCTTTGTCTGCAGCGTTTTTGATAAGTGCCTTACACTATCATACGCTTTAGGTAAAAATGTGAAAGCTGAAAGCTAAATTACCCTGGAAGAATCTTTTTCTGATTTAAATCTTTTAAAAGGTTCTTTTTACTTAAAAAAAATATTATTTCATTCGCACTTTACTACAAATACGCATTTATAATATCAGGTATTTACTATATTTTCAAATATATATAAAATCTATGACCACCCACAGAAGGATCAGGTCCAAGCCATTTTTAATGCGTCAGATAACCTAAAGCACAAATTTATTCTCATGGCAATCTACGGTTCCGGGTTGCGCCTTTCAGAAATTTCCTCACTGTGCGTCAACGATTTGCGCGATTAACTTCTAACGAGGCTTCAATTTACAGTATTCTTCTGCCTTAATATACAATAACACCGGATATATTGCTTTACTTGAAATAGGTAAATTTTTTAAAAAATGACGAAATACATGGATGCATCATTAAATGGAATTTAAGTTATGCTTACTCTTAAAAACTATCTCCATATCCGATATAAATCGTACTAACAAAATCTGGGTTAATCCAGCTGTAACATAAGTTGTATCTAAAAGACAGCAACTCGCACAAAATTTGAATTTTTGTGTGAGCTGCTGTTTCAACATTATTTTGTTTTACCCTCGTTTACAAAAAATCATTTTGCTTAACTCATCTATGCAATTCTATAAATGGATACAGTACCAAGTG
>JAEWQC010000026.1 GCA_023399355.1 Bacillota bacterium
GTTTCACTGCTGGAAGCAGATTGTCTCTGAAGATTGTTTTCCATAAAACTGAGTTTTAGTTATGCAAACCTTTATTCAATGCCTGTGCCATAAATGTAATGTGTTGAAAAAGTGTCTTTTAAAAAAAAATGTATTCGATAGTAAGTGTAGGATTTATCGTCCAAGTGTGTCCGAATATTGAACAGATTTTTTAGAGTTATTATATTTTTACTTTGGATTTGAATTATTATATTTGCTATGCAGCTGGCAGACTGCAATAAATTTTATATAAGCAACAAACAGGCGTCCATGGAAATACATGCAAGATTACTTGAGATTCTGGATGTTGAAACTATAAATAGGCCTTACGGTACATTCACAAGACAGGATCTTATAGTATCTCCTGAAGGAGCAGATGAGGATAAAATTGCAATGACCTTATGGAATAAATCAACAGATCAGTATAATCTGCAACTGAATGAGTTTTATAGATTCAGCTTTAAGCCTGAAAGTAAACTTAATTCCAGTAATAAATGGTTTACTATACTCAGGATAACTGATATTACTTCCAGAACAAGCAGGACTATTACTTCAGTTTTTATTCTTCCGACACTGAAAATACCGCCAGGACAACTCACCGATCTCGGGTTTATCAACGCCTACTACTGGGATGAACTGTGTGTAAACACTTTTGAAAATTGCATTTATCTGCTTTTCCGACCTGAAAAAACAGCAAAGTTCTGTCACTTTATTGAAGAAGAAAAGAAACGCACTGATCTGCTTACAGATTACTATGACCATGAAAACAGCTTCACTGTACTGGTTTATAGGCTTCCGGAAGGATACAGTGAGGATTATAATCTTATAATCCAGAGCAGATATTCAAAAACCTCAAAAGAGTTTCAGAATCTGTTCCGTGATAAAATAACAATCGTGAAAAACGGTATTAAAGAGGAAGTCTTATCACTTCAATACCAGGTTTTTAACAGAACAGATGACCTTATGCAGTTCTGGGCAAGGACAAATAATATAGTAATAAACGATGATACTGAATTATGGTATTGTTTTGATAACAGCAGCGAAACTCTTACCAGGCAAAAGCTTTCACAGATGATCAGAAGCTGAAAATTATCCGTTTAAAACTGCTATAAAGCACTAACTCGTTCGTAAGTATTGCCAGTATAGAAAATCAGTCACAATAAAAATTTAGAATTGTGAATATTTTTCCCGGAGATGATGTTTTAATATTAAAATATGCACCTAAATCAGACGTAAGGAAACTAATGAATTGATAATCAAAATTTATGGTGAGGTAATTAAATTTGATACTTTATAGTTTTAGTTAAAATCATTTTTATGAAAGACAGTATTGAGATGGATGATTATAACCAGCCAATGGAAGATATAAATGAAAATGATAATGAACAACCATTCGACGAATTTCTTGAAAAACAGGAGGCTGCAAAATTAAAGGCAGGGTATGTTAAAATAGCAGAAGGACTGGAAGTCCTTGAACAGTGGTACGATCAGGAAATAGAAGGGGACATTGATACTTTAAATAATATTTATAGTGAAGTTTCTGAATATGGCAATACTTCTGTACTTGAACCATTAGGCAAGTACATAGATACAGACGGTAATTTCAATGCAGTTGAGATACTGAGAGATATTGACGGTATTGATGTCTATGACTATACTGACCGGATTGGCAATATCTATTATGTATGTTATATGTCAGCAGAGAAAAAAGAAGCTGCTTACATGGAGCTAAGCCAGCTTATATCAGATATACAGACTGAACTTGACAATGATGGAAATTCAACAGCTATTCTTGAAAAACAGCTTGAAATAATCAGGTCAGAAAATGAATTACTGAAAAAGAAAGTAACAGAACTCGAACTGGCAATATCTGTAAAGAATGATCTTTATGATAAAAGAAGACACATTAATGGCAGACTAAATGAAGCCGAAAGTCAGTTTAATCTGATCCTTGATTTTATAGAAAGTCCTGATAGTGATTTCTTTTGCATCGGTCCGGTTTTATGTTCCCGTGATTATGGTGTATATATAATAGTTGAATGTGCAATGTATTCAAATGATGTATATAAGAAGTATGACCTTCTGGTGGCTTTGCTTAAGGAAAGTCTGGAATTCGCACGGGTTGTTGAGTATAATAGAGATAACTCCAAAGCAACACATGTTCCTTACTATGCCATACCCCATATAGCAAATACAGCAGGATGGAGAAATGAAGTTGCGGTCCTGAAAAGCGCATCCATAAAAGTAAATAAAATCAGTGAAGCGAAAATCAGGTATGACGAACCCCCAAAGTATGCTGATGCTAACATTGTAAGATCAGCATACATCAATTGGTTAAAGGGAAACTTAAATCAAAACTAAAGGTCTCATAATAAACTATATTAAACAGTAAGAGGGGCTTTAATCCCCTCATATTGCCGGCTATTGGCCTTTAGCTATTACCTACCTATTGGCAATTGGTTCAACATTGATCTCTTCAGCTTTTATTCCACAAACTTCCAACTGCTCAATGAGCAATTTTTTGAATGGATGAAGATTGAGAACGGTAACCGTGGTTTCATAAACAAGTTTATCCAAAAAATCCAGCAATAGCATGGGATGGAAATTTCTTATTCCCAGGCCTGAACTATAAGATACAAAATCTATTGTTCTGGTAATATGATGGTATAAATCCAATACCCTATGAGGCGGTAGATTTAAGATAATATCAGCTGTTCTGATCTCAACTGTGACCGTCTCAAAAGGCAGGTTCCTCTTTGAATATGGCTTTAGTAATTCCTGCAGATTGCGGATCATCTTCTCAGCATCTTTTTCTTCCAGGTATTCAGAATCAGGTATTTCACCTACTTTGCCTTCAACGTATTCAAGAAGGTAAACCGGTAAATTATCCTCATAAGCTTTGCGCAGATTGAAGTAAAAGAAATAATAACCATCGGCGGTATTGCGATATAGGATATCTTCCTGGATGTAGGTCGAATCAAACATGATAATTATTAGCGATTTACATTTTAAATAAAACCTGGAGTTTTATGCCTTATAAACTCCTTCTTACCAAAAACAGTACTATGTTCTGCAAATATCCATATTGTAGCTTTTATTTGATGGATTTTGATTCAGAATAAGTAACTTGTTAGAATTTGAATTGTATCAAGTATTATTAACCTTATGAGTTCTTGTTTATGCTATATTCCCAGTACATTCAATATGTAATACAAACTTTTGATCCATCCGGATATTGTAATTTCTCTCTCTTATTAAAGAATCAACAGTATCTGATTTTAAAAGGACTTGTTTTAAATCACGTGCAACAGCAGATCCGCTTAAATTGTTAACAACCCTACCGTTTGCAATTTGTATCAAAAACTGGTAACCAGCTGAATTACGCTCTCCTATCGTCTTGAATTCATGCTCGCTTAGTTGATAAAATGATAATTCATTACAAGCAAGTGATTTCATTTTAGAAACTATTGCCGGCTTGTATTTCTCCCATAAATTCAAATACTTGTTGGATTCTGTTGCCATTATGTTGTTCTTAAGTTACATTTCAACATGACTAAAATACTAATATTTATCAATATTTGGATGATATTTTCGGATTTCCTTATCTTAGTGGTTAATATTTTAATTCAATAATTGAGAAATGAATACCTTACAAGAGATTGAATTTGACGGCTTTACTGGCTTTAAATCTATTAATGAATTAACCAGGGATTGTACTTGTTTGCCGAGTTGCGGTGGAGTATACCTTATACTGAAACCAGATAATTTAGAAGTTGAATTTTTGTCAACTGGTACGGGTGGATACTTCAAAGGCAAAGATCCTAATGTAGGATTAAGTGTACTACAGGAAAACTGGGTTAATGGTAGTATAGTTCTATACATAGGCAAGGCTACATCTTTAAGAAAAAGATTAAACCAGTACTTTAAATTCGGTCAAGGCAAAAATATAGGACATTATGGTGGAAGATACATCTGGCAATTAAAGCATGCGTCATCTCTTATCGTATGCTGGAAACCAATAAATGGTGAAGAACCCCGACAAGCGGAATCAAGGCTAATTCAAAAGTTTGTAAACAAATTTGGTAAACGACCATTTGCTAATCTTTGTGACTAATGAATCCACGAGAATATGAGGTATTAGTTTGCGAATATTTCAGTGAACTAGGCTATAAAACAACATTAACTTTGATAACGAAGAGTACATTGTTTATGTGGAGTGTGGAAATTTCAGACCATCAAATGTTTAAATTTAATATTGAGTAAAATGGAAATCAGGAAAAAATATTTAGGAAAATACCTTCACGATATAGC
>JAEWQC010000034.1 GCA_023399355.1 Bacillota bacterium
CGATATAGCAGCTACTTCCAATATCGATTCCTATGAAGATTGGCTTCAGAAAGCAATCGATACATGCAAAGCCAACGCTCCGATTTATTTAAAACAGTATTGGAATTGGCAGACCCAGCTTCAACAAAGCACTAATTGCTATGCATATGCATTTGACTTAACCAAGAATCCTCTTACAGGAGAACTATTTGAAAAAAATGTAGGATTGCAGCTTGGACAGCTTTCCGGACAACAGGTAACGCCAGACGTCTTAAGTGGTTCTCCGGAAAAAAATCAAACTTTGATTAATATTGTTTCGTCGGATATGTCAACTTTAGGTTATACTTTTTTAGAAGCCTATCCGGGAGTTGCAATTCCCGCTGGAGCATATATGGTGACATTGGCAGTATTCCCCGGAGACCGGATGACTGAAAGCGACTATCATTGGTACAGGTTGAATCCCGACGGAACATGGTCCCACAAGCCTGGTTTCAACCCTGTAACAAATCTTGATGATTCAGGCAATAAAATCACAGACCCGTTTACAGCGAATCGTGGACATTATTTTACTTTCATCGGCTATTTTTATATAACAAAAAAAATGTGATTTCTCATCTTGCTAATCCGTGAATATGTTTTACTGGATTAATAAGCTTTTGCAGTCTGTATTCATGATTCATGTTAATGTTTTTCACAGCGACAGTATCTCCCGTTTCCAATGCTTTCTTCCAGAATACCTGAAGCGTAATATCCGGATCGGCCTGGCAGGCAAGGGCATACAATCCTGCGATATATGCCGGGGACATATTCGAATCACCTGTATTGTAGAACGCATAATCCCTCTCTCCTGTGGGGCTTGCCATACATCTTGAATCCATTGGCGCCAGCAGGGCTTGTGTGGCATGGGTGTACCTTCCGAACAGAAAGAAATTGCCTGCCCAATTCTGCCCCGGCCCATATGAGGCCGCCTCGTCAGGATTGGCAAAAGAGCCGTTTGATCATGACAGTTCTTTTCTTCATATAGTTTCAAGCTATCCCTGTACTTGGTATGAATTACAAGTAATCTACCATTAATAACGGCGGCACCAACTCCCTTAACTGTAATCCCTTCTTTCTGCAGTGTCCGTATATTCAAGCCCGGATTTTTACCGTATTCAATGATTTTCTTTGGGTCAAAGCCTTTTGGAAGAGCACTCCTCGATGGCTTAGATACACTCTTTCAGGAAAATAACCGCATTGGTTCTGTCACTGGTGCCGATCTTGCTATAAATGGAGCTTATATAATTTTTTGTTGTTCCTTCCGTTATGTAAAGTACCGATGCGTCAACAATTAATAGTATTCTCCCTGGGTTTTTTCTTTTTGTTTTATAGGCGAAAAAGCTTCGGAAACAAAATGGCAAGTAACGAGGATAACACAATAAGCACAGCTAAATCAGCAGGTAAGTTCTCAGTATACTTTTAGGAAAAAGGATCATTTTCTTTATCTCTATTCCAGATATATTCCATACCTTTTGATATTTTATCAGCAATTTCAATCCCATACCTATCGCCGACAAATCCCAAAGTCATATCAATACCAGCGGATACACCGGAAGAAGTATAGTATTTGCCATCATGAATCCATCTGGCTTTTCTAATCCATTGAACTTCCTTATCCTGCTCGATAACCCAATCGAAAGCCAATTTATTTGTAGTAGCCTTATGGTTTTTTATCAAGCCGGTTTTGGCTAATAAAGCAGAGCCGGTACAAACCGTTAAAACAAATTGAGCCTGAATAGATAATTCCTTTATATGTTTTATAAGCATTTGGTTATCAACCTCCCTTCTTGTTCCAAAGCCGCCGGGAATCAATATGACACCCGTTTCTGCAATTTTTGAAATAGGTAATGTTTCCACACCAACATTTTGACTGCTTTTAACGATACCTCCATTCTCAGAGAAGTATTCAATCTCATAAAGCTTATCCAGCTTTCCTACCACTTCGACCGGACCAAAGGCATCCAAGGTCTCAAAATTATTAAACAGAATAACATTAAACTTTATCATATTTCCTCCCGTTTTAATTTCTGGCCGCAATCCTTCCATATGCACTGGGACGCTATCCTTTTATGCATTGCAAATCCCATTTTCGGCTTCTATTTACTAACCCTTTACGGTCAGACTGTTAATTTCAGACTCTGTCCAAACCCTAACTAATCCGCCTGTTAAGTTCCTCTCTATTATCTTCCAATAAATCATTTATTGTGAACATTGGATATTAATATCACCTGTTTTCCATAATATAGTCCAAGTTTTACCAATACTTTATCATACATTTTAAATTTTCTCCATAGATTGATGTATTTCCATTGTTTTGCATTAAAATATCGGTAAGTTCCAATAAGCAGAAGAAAAACATGGCTAATTATGAACATCCAGTTAGGTTTTCTAAAACTTTTTCTTGTGATAGCTTTTAAAGTATCTGACATTTGTGCAAACTGTCCAACATTCTCGCAAGAACTGTGAAGATTACCTAAAAATTGTTAAAAAAAATTGGCCAACATTTGTAAAAATGTTGGCCAACATTCGTGAAAATTACCGAAATTTGTCTGGTGGGCGTTACAGGACTCGAACCTGTGACTTTCACCACGTCAAGATGACACTCTACCAGCTGAGTTAAACGCCCGAATCACTCCGTTAAAGAGTAATTCTATTTTAAAGCCTTACACCTGCAATGTCAAGTACAAAAAGACAATCTGGCAAACCAATTTCTGCCGAACTTTGGACTAACTAAGTATCCACTGCATGCAAGCTTGCGGCGGGGATACTCTGGCAGTTGTAAGCTCCGCCATGGTATCTGTATCGTCTGATGTTCGCCCATCGGAAAAAAGCCGTTTTTCACCTTACTAAACAAGTTTGTTTACCTTGTCTGAACAAGCTCACTCCAGGATGATGCCATCTTTTGCAATAGACGCCTTCACCGTCACGCCGCTCAGCTTTCCAAGCCTTCCGGTCAGGCTGTTGATGCGGTCCAGTTCGGCAACAACCGTCAGTGAAACAAGCGCGATTTTACCTTGTCCGAAAGGAATTCCCATCCTTCCCCTAACAATATCGTTGTACTCCGAAACAATGTCATTGAAATCCCGCTGGTTCTCATGCGGATTTTCAAGTATTGCACTGATGATTGCTGCTCTTTGCATCATCAACCTCCAAATAATAATCCGTTGGCCAAATAAAAACACCTCCCGGATAAAATCCGAATGGTGCGAATGCTCAAAAAACCTCGGAACAAAACGCCGATTATTTCAATAAGTCTTACGCCATCCGAATCAGACGTCTTGTCTTTTCCGTCGGGATACCGATACCTGGATCAGGCATAATAAAGACGCTTCATCACGAATGATTAATCATATAATAAAACAATGTTTAATTCGTTGCCAATATCTCACCATAATTCCATTCTTACGGTCTTGCATTTCGGACAGGCAAACAGATATGCCTCATCAAGGCTACCCTCACTGTCCTTCCGGTGGAAAGTGTTGATCAGCTTGATAAACTGATCACTGCCATCACTGACCAGCTTGTCGACACCGTCAGTCTTCTCACTCTCATTATATCTGTATCCACATACTGCACATTTCATTGCCACATTCCTCCATTTTCATATTTCAAAGCGGCTTACACAAGTACAACCTTATTTTAGCATCAATCCAGGATGAAGTAAATTAAGAACAGAATATCTTTTGACCTGCCCATTTATTCTTTCATAGATCTTCTCCAAACCGATTTTTCAATTGCCTGCTTGCCTGCCTGTCCGCTTGCCTGGGGCTTCTATTCATACTTGTGCTTGAATTCATAGCAGCTCTGAATAAATCTCCGTCCAAAGGAAGGATTTGCCCAAAAGTGCATATGCGGGTATCCGGCAATAAGGTTATGGATTCTGAATCCGCAGTTCCAGATTTGAGCGGCGGCAGTACTTTCAAAACCCCTGAAGACGTTGTAGCAGGTTCTTATTTCCGGGCTTACCGATGTTTCGGAATAGTGGAATTCATGGGCTCGAATCTCGGAATTCCTTTTACCCAGAATGGTATCCTCTGTCAGTCTTACAGTTACATAGCCGAATCTCTTCAGTGCCGATGTCATCCGGCTCTTCCCGGGTATCAGGCCGACCATGCCGTATTCGCGGCCTTCGCCGGTTTCAATGCTATCTGCAAGGTACATCAGGCCGCCGCATTCGGCATAGGCCGGCAATCCCTTCTCAACCTGCCTTTTAACATCCTGCTTGATTGAAAGATTCTCCTGCAGTTCTTTTGCCCATACTTCAGGGTAACCCCCACCAATATACAGCCCGCTGATATCATCCGGCAGCTTGGAATCTTTTAGCGGACTGAAATATACAAGCTCGGCGCCCAATGTTTCCAATAATTCAAGACTGTCCCTGTAATAAAAGCAAAAAGCTTCATCCTTTGCTACTGCAATCTTTACCTTGCCGGCAATCTTTACCTTCTCTGCAATATCTGCATGGACAGGCTCACACACCGTTCCAGCAGCCTGTGCTTCTTTTGACAGCTTCATTAGTAGTTCCAGATTCACAGTTTCCCGAATTTGGCTGGAGAGCATTCCTGCCCTTTCTTTCAAGTCGCTGATTTCAGCACTGGTAACAAGTCCAAGGTGTCTGCTCCCTATGGTTATCTCCTTCACAGGCTTTAAGTAACCAAGCACAGCAACACCTGTATAATTCTCGACAGCAGCTTTGAGGAGCCGGAAATGTGCATCTCCGGAAATATTATTAAAAATCACGCCTTTCACAGCAACGGTTTTATCAAATTCGGCGAAACCTTTAACAAGAGCTGCAGCACTCAGAGCCATTGCCTCGCCGTTCACAACCAGTACAACCGGTGCGCCGATCATATTGGAGACCTCTGCGGTACTTCCTTTGATCGAGTCGCCCCCAATGCCGTCATAAAAGCCCATAACTCCTTCAGTCACTGCAATATCGGCAGCGATTGCATTCTTTGAATACAGGTATTTGATCGTCTCTTCCTGAAGCATCCAACTATCCAGATTTCTGCATTCCCTTCCTGTAATAAAGGAGTGAAACATTGGATCTATATAGTCCGGTCCTACTTTGTAAGGCTGAACGGTCAGCCCTTTTTCAGACAATGCCGCCATAATGCCCATGGAAATAGTGGTTTTCCCGCAGTTGCTGTTTGTCCCGGCTATGACTATTCCCGGTATTTTCATTCCAGTATCGCATCCTTTCTCCTATGTTCGGTAAAACTACAGTAACATCACATCCCGGTAATTCAGTCCGGATTCGCCTCACTGACAGTCATTAAAAATACCTCCTGCTAAAGCAAGGAGGTATTTCATTGTGTGGGTTCATGCCAATATTCATCGTTCTTCCCTAAAATAAGCTTCGCCCAGGCTTGACGGCTGCTGGTTATCCAGGTTGTTCCGCATGCTTGCTATGACAAGTACGATGATAGTCACGACATACGGCAGCATCTTGCACAGCTCCTGAGTGGCTCTTGTAAGTCCGGGCATATAGATATAGAGAATATACAGTCCTCCGAACAGGAAAGATCCCCAGATGGCATTCACAGGTTTCCACAATGCAAGAATGACCAATGCGATCGCAAGCCAGCCTCTGTCTCCGAAACCATTATTGTTCCATGTCCCGCCAAGATATTCCATGACGAAATACAGGCCGCCGAGTCCCGAAATTGCAGCACCCAGCACTGTAGAAACATATTTGTACAATGATACATTGATACCGGCCGCATCGGCAGTTGCAGGGCTTTCACCGACTGCACGCAGGTTCAGGCCCCTTCTTGTTTTGTTCAGATAAAGGGTAAGAAAGATGGCGATAACAACTGCCAGATAAGTTAAAAACCCGTATGAAAACAGTAATTCTCCGATCACCGGTACTTTCGCGAACCCCGGTACGGTTGCACGATAAGCCGATGCCGTAGTGGATACGGAAATTTGTCCAACGCCGCCTGCCAGTTTGGATATCGATCCGCCGAAGAAATTACCGAAGCCAACGCCAAATGTAGTCAGTGCCAGACCGACCACATTCTGATTCGCACGAAGCGTAACCGTCAAAAAGCTGTATAGGAGTCCACCGAGGGCGGATGCCAGCAGTGTTGCCAGCAGGGAGACAATCAGTCCGACAAACCCGTTCGGATTCCGAGTAGACTTCTCATAGAAAAAAGCGCCCATCAAGCCTGCAATTCCGCCCATATACATGATACCCGGAATTCCGAGGTTCAGATTCCCTGACTTTTCCGTTATGATTTCACCGGAGGCGCCGAAAAGAATACTGATCCCCTGGCCAATTGCTTTTTGGATAAATGTCAAGAGCAATTCCAACTCACTGCACCTCCTTTTTCTGTTTATGAAACTCCATTTTATAATTGATGAAAAATTCACATCCGATCAGGAAAAACAGGATGATCCCGGTGATAATATCCGATGCATTTTCATTCAGTCCAAATTTGGTAGCAAGTTGAATGGAACCCTGCTGCATGAATACCAGAAATGCCGATACAACAATCATTGCCCAGGGATTGAATTTCGACATCCAGGCAACGATGATTGCGGTAAACCCTCTGCCACCTCCGGTGCTTATGGAGATCGTATGGCTCCCGCCGCTTACGATAATGGCCCCGGCCAGCCCGCATATTGCTCCGGAAAGAATCATCGTCCGGATGATGACCTTTTTTACATTAATGCCGGCATATCTTGCGGTATTGTGGCTTTCACCCACCACAGCGATTTCATATCCCTGTTTGCCATATTTCATATAGATAAACACTGCCAATGTTACCGTTAAAACAATGACGACATTCCATCCATATGTCAAGCCGAACAATTTGGGAAGCCATCCCTTTTGCGAGGCTGAATTGATAATTCCCACGGTATTCGAACCCGCCGGGTTTTCCCAATATACGATGCAGAAATTGATGATCTGGATCGCCACATAGTTGAGCATAAGGGTAAATAAGGTCTCATTGGTATTAAAGCGGGCTTTGAAAAAAGCAGGAATCACACCCCAGATCATTCCCGCAAGGCTGCTCGCAGCAAAAATCGAGACCAGCAGCAACCAGTTCGGCAGGGTATTGCCAAAATAAATCATCATGGCTGCCGTTGCAGCGCCGCCCATTAGCAGCTGTCCTTCCGCTCCGATGTTCCAGAATTTCATTTTAAAAGCCGGGGTGAGTCCGATGGCAATAATCAACAAAGTCATCATCTCGCGTACCGTGACCCAGAAACGGCGGCTCCTGCCAACAGCTCCATCAATAATGCCAAGATATACCCTGATCGGATTTTCTCCGGTGATCGCTACAATGACAAGCGCGCAGACAATAAGTGAACACGCAACGGCAATAAGGCGTATTGCCCATGCTTTATAATTTGATATCCCTGCGCGTTTTGTAATTCGTATCAACGGTTCTCTATTGGCAATCACATTATCTGTACTCATTTTTAGGTCCACCCTTTCCCGAGCCCGTCATCATAAGCCCAAGCTCTTCCTTTGTAGACTTGCGCGCATCAACAATACCGGCTACCCTGCCACCGGCCAGTACAAGGATGTGGTCGCACAGTTCAAGCAGTACATCCAGATCCTCACCCACACAGATCACAGCAACTCCTTTTTGCTTTTGTTCATTCAACAAGTTATAAATGGTATAGGAAGAATTGATATCCAGTCCGCGTACCGGGTACGCCACCATCAACACGGTGGGGCTGGATGCGATTTCCCTTCCGAGCAGAACCTTCTGTA
>JAEWQC010000099.1 GCA_023399355.1 Bacillota bacterium
CCTGTGTGGACTCGGTGTGAATGTTACGGCATTCGACAAAGCTGAGATTCAAAACTTGCAACCAGCCATGGAACTGCTCGCTGGATGTGATGTAAAGTACAGTCTGGGTAAAAAGTATCTTGAAACACTTCATGGCTTTGATGTAATTTTTAAAACCCCGAAGGTCCGATATGATATTCCTGAACTTCTCAGGGAAGCAGAAGCGGGAACCGAAATAACTTCCGAGATGGAAGTATTCTGCGAACTGTGTCCTGCCAGGATCTTTGCCGTAACAGGAAGTGACGGGAAGACAACGACAACAACGCTGATATACAAAATCCTTAACCATCAGGGTTATAAATGCTGGCTCGGCGGCAACATCGGGACACCGTTGCTGGACAGGATAGATGAAATTGAGGAGAATGACATGGTGGTACTGGAACTCAGCAGTTTTCAGCTTCACACGATGAAAAACAGAATACACACAGCTATTGTTACCAATATATCTCCTAATCACCTTGATGTTCATAAATCAATGGAAGAATATACTGAAGCGAAAAAGAACATCTTCCTGTATCAAACGCAGAAGGATCTGCTCATACTGAATTATGACAACCCAGCAACACGGAGCTTTGCAAAAAAAGCTCCGGGCAAACCCGTATTCTTCAGCAGACAGTCAAATCTGCCGGAAGGGGCTTGCCTTGCAGATGGTTGGCTGGTATACAGGAGTGCCGATAAAGAGGTCAAGCTTGTAAAGTCGGAGGAAATCCTGCTGCCCGGTGTGCATAATATTGAAAACTATATGGCTGCTGCTGCTGCGACGATTGATTTCGCAGCTCCTGAAGCTGTCAGGGAAATTGCTGTTACCTTCAGAGGAGTAGAGCACAGGAATGAGTTTGTACGTGAACTGAACGGAGTCAGCTTTTACAATGATTCCATCGGCTCCAGTCCGACCAGAACCATCGCCAGCGTTAATTCTTTCAAGGATAGGGTAATATTGATTGCGGGAGGATATGATAAGAATATTCCGTATGATGTCCTTGGAAATGCTTTGATTGAACGGGTAAAATTCCTGGTATTAATTGGACAGACTGCCGGGCAGATTGAAAAAGCATTCATGGATGAATCCCGCAGAAGAGGCATGGAGACCGGAATACCCGTAGTTCATTGCGACTCGCTTGAAGAAGCTGTAAAAACGGCATATCAATCGGCTTCGGCTAATGATATAATCATCTTGTCCCCTGCAAGTGCCAGCTTTGATATGTTCAGCAATTTTGAGGAGCGCGGTTTGACATTTAAAAATATAGTAAATAATTTAATTTGATGTTACATGGAATTCAAGCAGACGTTTGGTCAAATCATACGTACTTGTTATATATAAACTAAAGTAAAGGTAAGGTTTCTGATGGAATACATTATAGCGGCATTAAAAAGACCTGTTACTAAAAAAATCCTGACCCTGGCAGTAGTGATCTTCATGCTTTATTTGCTCAGAGATATGCTGAATCTTTTACTGCTTACCTTTTTATTCACTTACCTGATGTATAGTTTGCAAAAATTCTTTCAGAAGTTGATTCAAAGAATCACAAAATTAAAAATAAGCCGTGTGATCATTACGCTTGTTTTATACGTTATATTTATCGCTCTTCTGGTCCTGGTGGTTTACAAATATATTCCAATAGCTATAAAACAAATATTTAGCATCATGAATGATGTCGTAACAATCGTTGTCGCTCAGAAAGGCATGCAGTACGGCAATCCCATTATAGACTTCCTGATAGCGCAGCTCAATCAGATCAATATAGGCAATTACATAGGCGGGAAGTCTTCCTTTCTTTTCAGCCTTGTAGGAGATATCGGACAAATTGGCCTTTACATTTTCCTTTCGCTTATTCTAAGTCTCTTCTTCATCCTTGAGAAAGATAGAGTAGTTCGGTTTGTACTTGGCTTTAAAGAGAGCAAAATAGCGGGTTTTTTCAACGAAGTTGAATTTTTTGGGGACAAACTTCTGAATTCCTTTGGCAAGGTCATACAGGCACAGATATTGATTGCCTTATGCAATACCGTGTTATCCGTGATTGGTCTGTCAATACTGCACTTTCCGCAACTGATCGGATTGGCAGTCATGATTTTCATCCTAAGCCTGATTCCGGTTGCCGGGGTTGCAATATCTCTGGTTCCTCTCACTATCATTGCCTTTAATGTAGGTGGTTTCAATTATATCATTTATGTCATCGTGTTGATTTTCATCATCCATGCAATAGAAAGCTATCTTTTAAATCCAAAACTCATGTCGGTAAAAACGGACCTGCCGGTATTCTTCACCTTCCTTGTTTTGATTTTATCGGAACATTTCATGGGGGTATGGGGTCTGATCATTGGAATACCGATATTCATTTTCATACTTGATATGATGGGATTCAAAATAATGAGCAAAAATGAACTGGAACAAATCAAAAAAAGCAGTATTAGCGAAAAAGATGATCAGAGATGATGAAAACAGGACATAACGTTAGAAATGTCTATTATGCCTCCCTGAATGGAGAATAAATTTAATTGACAGGGGAATATAAGATAATAATAAAATATTCAGTAGATTTCCATGTTTTTTAATTTACCTTATCGGTATTATAATTAATGAATGTCATACTGCATTGAAATACATACAAAACTACACGAATGATGTAGTTTTGTTTTTTTGAACATAATATATGTATAGAGATAATATGTGCAGAAATTTCAATATTTTGCAGCGAACATTTCTGCGAATATTTTAGTCCGGGAGCGTGTTGAATCATGAAATTCTATGTTGGAGTTGAATTCGGTGTAAAACAGATTGTGGCAGGTATTACTGACAGAAGCGGAAAGCTTTTGAGAAAAGCTTCATGCCCGACAGATCTGAACAGACCGTATGAATTACAGTTCGATGATATTGCTAAATTGATCCACAGTGTTCTTGATGAAGAAGGAATAGACATCAAAAGTGTCAAAAGTATCGGTGTAGGTTTTCCAGGGATACCAAACAAAGATAAGGGTACTATTGTAAGAAATTATACGATGAACATTGTCAATCTTCCCGTACGAGAAGAACTGCAGAAACATTTTAAAATTCCGATTTATGTCGATAACGATGCGAATTGTGTCGCTTTAGCCGAGAGTGTTGTCGGAGCGGCAGAAGACATAGATTTTTCAGTGCTTGTCAGAATCGGCAATGGAATCGGCGGAGGAATCATCATTAATAATGTAATATACAGCGGCTTCAATTTTGCAGGGGCGGAACTTGGACACATGTGCATTGCAATGGGGGGAAATGAATGCAGCTGCGGCCGTAAGGGATGCTGGGAAGCTTATGCATCAGCACCGGCCTTTATCAGGCAGGTAACCGAAGCAGCGCAACAGCATCCCGAATCGCTTATCAACACGATCTCTCAAAAGGATGAAGCCGGCATAACCATTTTCACGGTTTTCGAAGCCGCAAAGCAGGGGGATACCGTCGCAGCAGAGGTCATTGATCAATATCTGCATTATCTGGGCGAAGGATTGATCAATATCGTAAACATGCTGATGCCCAATGCAATTATCATTGCAGGTGAGCTCAGCAAACTTGGAGAAAGTCTTTTAAAACCGTTGAGATGTATTGTTTGGAAAGGCATCTACACCCAGGATGTTGCTAAACCGGAATTCAAGCTTGCCCAACTGGGAAGTGTAGGGATCGTAGTCGGTGCGGCCATGCTAAGCTTGTACAGCAGTAATCCTGAAGAATTGACTTAAAAATTACAGAAAAGAAGAAAACAGAAAAACAGTACCGATTTTCGTAAAAAACCGGTACTGTTTTTCTGTTTAAAATGCCGATAAGCCTTGCTGCGCAAGGCTTATCGGATAATTTTGGTGGAGGGGGATGGATTCGAACCATCGAAGTCACTGACAACAGATTTACAGTCTGCCCCCTTTGGCCGCTCGGGAACCCCTCCATATTAAAATTGCTTTGGTGCCCAGAGCCGGAATTGAACCAGCGACACGAGGATTTTCAGTCCTCTGCTCTACCAACTGAGCTATCTGGGCAAGTGGCGGAAACATTATGTTTCCGCTTACAGAAATGTTGCATTTCTGTAGTTTTGGTGGGCCTTCAGGGACTCGAACCCCGGACCAACCGGTTATGAGCCGGTTGCTCTAACCAACTGAGCTAAAGGCCCTCAAAGTGACAAAGACTAGTATAAATCATAAAGAATTTTAAGTCAAGTCATGTTTGGGATAAATATAGTTCCAGTTATGTTTGGGATAAATATAGTTCCAGTTTAAAGGTAATTCCCATTTATGTGTCGAATATCATGGTATAAATATTTGTGAGGTGGTCAAATGAAAATAACATTTTTGGGTGCGGCAAAAACCGTTACAGGCTCCTGCTACCTGATTGAAACTAAAAACAGCAAATTCCTGATTGATTGCGGAATGTTTCAAGGCAAGTCTACGGATGAGGCACTGAATCAGGAACCATTTCCATTCAATCCGGCAGAATTGGACTTTATGTTACTTACCCATGCACACATTGACCATAGTGGCCGTATACCAAAACTATACAACGACGGGTTCAAAGGTAAGATACATGCAACAAAAGCCACATCTGAGCTTAGTGCAATCATGCTGCCGGACAGCGGACATATCCAGGAATTTGAAAACGAGTGGATCAACCGAAAGCGTGAAAGAGCAGGACTGCCTCCGGTAAAACCTTTGTATACGTTTCAGGAAGCAACGGATTGTATCAGATTATTTGTCAATGAAAAGTACAACGAAGTCATTAATCTCCGCGAAAATGTAAAAGCCCGTTTCCAGGATGCCGGTCATATCCTCGGTTCAGCAATCATAGAGCTGTGGATCAATGAAAACGGAGAGGAAACGAAGCTGGTATTTTCAGGTGACCTCGGAAACAAACATATCCCCATCATGCGTGATCCTACAATTATTGACAGTGCAGATTACCTTTTCATAGAATCGACCTATGGAAATCGACTTCATTCGGAAGTAAACAATAAGGTCGACAGATTTGTAGATATTATAAATGCAACAGCTGCAAGGGGAGGGAATATAGTTATCCCATCTTTTGCTGTTGGGAGAACACAGGAGATCATATATGAACTGCACAATGAGAGAGAGAAATACGGCGACAAGTTGAACAAACTTCTTGAATTGCCTGTTTATGTGGACAGTCCGCTGGCAGTTTCAGCCACGAAGGTGTTCAGAAACAATCTTGATTGCTTTGATGATGAAGCAAGGGCTTACATACAAAACGGGGATAATCCTCTTGATTTCCCTGGGCTCAAGTTTACTCAGAGTTCAGATGAATCCAAGGCTTTGAACGATATGGCCGAAAGTATGATTATTATATCGGCAAGCGGAATGTGCGATGCCGGCAGGATCAAACACCATCTCAAGCACAATCTGTGGAGGAAGGAATCCTCCGTTCTGTTCGTCGGTTATCAGGCGGAAGGAACTCTTGGCAGAAGGCTGGTCGACGGAGCAAGGAAGGTAAAGATATTCGGCGAAGAAATAACCGTGAATGCTCAGATAGAGATGATTGAAGGCTTTTCAGGGCATGCCGACAAAAATGGGTTGCTAGACTGGATGACTGCTTTTGAAAAAAAACCAGGCAAAATATTCATCATTCATGGAGAAGAATCAGTGATGAATGAGTTTTCTGATGCAATTCATGAGCGGTTAAAGATAGACACCATCATTCCGACTCGAGGTGATACATTTGTTGTCAGCAAGAGCGCGGTTTCCGGAGCAGAGGAAAAAATGCCGGACATACAGGAAAAGTCGGAATACAGATTCAAGCGGCTTGAAATTCTTGATTTGCTCGATAAACTTAGAAGTGAACTTGACGAAGCTTCAGAAATTGTCAGAATTGACTTGAAGAACCGAAAGGATGATGTTGAGGTCGAAGTTTTAAAAACAAAACTACTTAAGTTTGAAAAGGATATTGTCGACATTATAAAATAGGAATATCTGAATATAAAAATAAAGAAGTTGAAAAACTTCTTTATTTTTATGCTTTCTTATGCTATAAAAGAATATAGGAAAGTATTCTTTTAAGAACATGTAGAACGGTAAGATGGTTTCTGTCACTAAAATAGCAGAAAAATGAAAGAATTAGAATGAAAAGCTGTGATCTCCAAAAGAGAAACCGGCTTTCAAATAAAATGAAGGATGGTAGGATGTATGTCAATCTGGTCACTTCTATTGACTTTGGTCCCAATTGCATTGATATTGTGCATGCTGATTATTTGGAGGAAACCGGCAGATATCAGCGGAATCGCAGGATGGCTTGCTATTTCCGTAATAGCATTCCTCTTTTTCCAAACCAATCTTGAAGTAATTTTCCGTTCCACAATCGCCGGCTTTATCAAATCATTTGCAGTTTCCCTCATCGTAGCCACATCATTGCTTCAGATGGCTTATATGGAGAAGACAGGAGCACTCAAACGAATTATTATTTTCATCAAAACAATTGCAAGTGAAAACAGAGCCGTACAAATTATGATGATCAATATCGGTTTCGGTACTTTGATGGTATCCGTAGGTGCTACGCCGGTATCATTACTGCCCCCCATCCTTCTGGCAATGGGGTATTCGACTTATGTAGCCATAGCACTTCCGGCCATCGGTTACGATTCGCTGTGCACCTACGCACTTTTAGGCGCACCCATTGTCGTTTTTGTCGATGTTGCAAATAACTTTCTGGGAAAGGGCCATGAAATAACTCTTTCAGATGCCGGGAAAATATTCTTTATGTTTCTTCCTCTGGTATCTACGCTGATAGGCTTCGCCATGTTATGGATTGTAGGAAAGTGGAAGGGAATCAAAGAAGGCTGGCTGCCATGCATTATATCCGGAGCCGTCATTGGCATTGTCGCATATTTTACAAACAGAGTCGACAATCTGGTGACAATAACCGGTTTACTGTGCGGCCTTGCTGTTATTATTGCAATGATTCTATACCTTAAGCTGACCGGTAAGAAGATTATTGACAAGAGCAAGCTTACAGAAGAAGAACACGAATATGAAAAAAAATATTCCCTTCTGAAAGCACTTTCTCCGTGGATTATCCTGATTGTAGTCATACTTGCTCTGAATCTGCCCAAAAGTATTTTCAATTATTTGTACTCAGAGTTAAAACTACCTATCAACGGACTTTCAGCTGACGGAAAACCCATTTTCACCAGAGCTTTGTGGAATGCTTACACCTGGATATTCGTCAGTATTATTCTTTCAATGCTCTTTATAAGACCCAAGGTTAATGAAATCAAAGATACACTAAAAGTCTGGTGGAAAAGGGCTCCGAGGCCTGTATTTTCGGCAGCGATCTTTTTTGCCATCGGTGAAGTCATGAATATGTCCGGCTTCAGCATGGCTCAGGGGAAACCGGCAACTGACAGCATGGTAAAAGTATTGGCTGACTATTCCTCACACTTCTTCCAGAGTGCCTATGGTGCGATTGTTTCCTACATCGGTCTGTTCGGCGGTTTCATTACGGGAAGCGAAGCATCTACGATAGCCATGTTCGGAAAATATGTCATGACGACATCTGACAATCTGAAATTCGGATTGTCAGGATTGATTATCCTGACAGCAGGTCTTGCCTTCGGAGGAGGACTTGCAAGTGTTATATCACCAGCCAAACTGCAGAATGCGGCAGCTTCCATAGACAAGCTCGGTGAAGAAAATCAGGTAATCCGGATCGCATTCGTATTCTCGCTAATATTAACCACTATAACTTCGTTGTTTGTCATAATATTGCTTAATCTGTACAGATAATGCTGATAATGCGGCATTTATAGAAAACAAACAAAAATAAAGGGGGCAGCGGCCTCCTTTATTTTTGAACGAAAGCCTGGAAATCTATCCAGTATTGAATCATAAGCCGGCTGCTCCCGATTCAATTGTTTACAAAAACCATATAACAGTTTAAAATAGAGATAATGTAAAAAGAATAGCGTAAGTAGTTTTTGTTCTTATCTTACATTAATTTTTTTGTGAAATTTTTCTATTTCATAGCAAAATTTTTTTGCTATGAAATAGAATATACTGAATTTATCCAAGGAGACCAACTATGAAGAAACTGATGCTTGGCAACGAGGCGGTGGCCAGAGGCGCGTATGAGGCGGGTGTTGCTGTTGCGGCTGCATATCCCGGAACCCCCAGTACTGAAATAACCGAGAATATTGCAAAATATAACGAGATATACAGTGAATGGTCTCCCAATGAGAAAGTTGCATTGGAAGTCGCTATTGGCGCTTCTATCGCAGGAGCAAGGTCTATTTGCTCCATGAAGCATGTTGGCTTGAACGTAGCTGCCGACCCACTGTTCACTGTTTCATATACCGGTGTGAACGGCGGACTCGTTATCATGGTTGCCGACGATCCGGGAATGCACAGTTCTCAGAATGAGCAGGACTCCAGATTTTATGCGCGTTCCTCAAAAGTACCGATGCTGGAGCCGTCAAACAGTCAGGAATGCCTGGATTATGTAAAGGAAGCATTTGAACTCAGTGAAGAGTTTGACTGTCCGGTATTAGTCCGACTTTCTACAAGAATTGCACATTCCCAAAGTATTGTAGAATCCGGCGAGAGGCTGTACGAAGAACTGAAGCCCTATGTTAAGAACCCGGGGAAATATGTAATGATGCCGGCTATGGCAAGAGCAAGGCACCTGGAAGTCGAGAAGAGGATGGCCGCACTAAAACAGTTTGCAGGCGAAACCAGCCTGAACAGGATAGAGTGGGGCAGTACAAATATAGGTGTAATCACTTCAGGGATTTCCTACCAGTATGCCCGTGAAACTTTTGGCGAAATATCCTACCTGAAGCTGGGGATGGTATATCCGCTATCAGACAAGCTCATTATTGATTTTGCCGCTAAAGTTGACAAACTATATATCATAGAAGAACTCGAACCCTTCTTTGAAAATCAAGTTAAAAAGCTTGGAATAAAAGTTATAGGAAAAGACCTTCTTCCGGTGACCGGCGAATATTCAGCTTCATTACTTAAAGACAAGATATTTGGAATCGTTCAGGAAAAAGCATACACCATTGACAACCAATCCCCGATGAGACCTCCCGTTATGTGCCCGGGATGCCCGCACAGAGGAATGTTCCATGTTCTCAAAAAGCTGAAGCTCAATGTCAGCGGCGATATAGGCTGCTATACATTGGGAGCCCTTTCACCGACAGAGGCCATGGATACCTGTGTTTGCATGGGTGCAAGCATTGGAATGGCACATGGCATGGAAAAGGCCAGGGGCAGGGAGTTTGGTAAAAAGACGGTTGCTATTCTCGGGGATTCTACCTTTATCCATTCCGGAATTACAGGCTTAATTGATATTGTTTACAATAAGGGCTGTACGACGGTTATTATCCTTGACAACTCGATAACCGGCATGACAGGACACCAGCATAACCCAACAACGGGATTCACCATAAAAGGCGAACCGACCAGACAGGTGAATCTTGAACTCCTGGCGAAGGCTGTTGGCATTGAAAGAGTCAGAATAGCAGATCCGTTTGATATAAAGGAATTTGAAAAGATCGTTGCGGAAGAAACTCAGGCGGATGAACCTTCAGTCATCATATCGCAGAGACCTTGTGCACTGCTTAAAAATGTTCGTTACGAGGGACCACAGAGGATAACCGATAAATGTAAAAAATGCAGGATGTGCCTGAAGATCGCTTGCCCTGCTATTGTTGACAAGGGCGACAGAATTGAGATCAATAGCGCTCTTTGTGTGGGCTGCAAGCTATGTACTGAAGTATGCAGCTTTAATGCCATTGAGAAGGCCGGTGAAATGAATGGATAGTCTGAATATTATGATTGTAGGTGTAGGCGGGCAGGGAACGTTGCTGGCCAGCAGGATACTGGGAAATGTCGCATTGAAAAGCGGCTATGATGTAAAAGTTTCCGAAGTGCATGGTATGTCACAAAGGGGCGGAAGTGTCGTCACTTATGTCAAGATGGGCGAAAAAGTGTTTTCTCCCTTGATTGAAAAAGGAGAAGCCGATATCATCATCTCTTTTGAAAAACTTGAAGCACTGAGATGGGTTGATTATCTGAAAGCGGATGGCACGTTGGTTGTCAATGATCAGGAGATTAATCCGATGCCTGTCATTATTGGAAAGGCCAAATATCCTGAAAAAATATTTGACAGAATGAGAGACAGTGGAATAAAATTACAATCAATTGATGCACTCCATATTGCAAGAGAATGCGGTAATATTAAAGCTGTAAACGTCGTTCTCATAGGTTTGATGGCGAAATCGACAAAGATAGGCAGGGAAATATGGCAGCAGGCGATGGAGGAAGTGATTCCGCAGAAACTGCTGGAAGTTAACGTTAAGGCGTTTGATGCAGGGTATAAAGGATAGGGACAAATAAACAGCAAAGATATAAAACTGGAAACCAATTTCTGATACGGAAGTCTGAAATTAGATCTAACCTTCCCCAGAAAAAGGATCCTAGTCTGTTTTAAAGAAACTGGTCTCTAGTCTCTGGTTTCTGGTTTCTAGTCTCTAGTCTCTGGTTTTTGGCTTATGGTATATGGTATATTGTTTATGTTTTATGGTTTATGCTTTTCAATTATCAGCCTGTTGCTTTTGCGTGGGGCGGGAATGTGCCCGCAATCCCTGGAAGCTATTCCTGTGGAGGAATAGATAGGCTTAGTATAAAGTCAAGGGAGGTCTCATCAAATGAATTACTGGAATCAAACATGCGAATGCATGACCAGAGAGGAAATGACCAAGCTGCAGAGTGAAAGACTTGTCAACACGGTAAAGAAGATTTACCACAACGTACCGTTCTACAGGGAAAAGATGCAAAAGAAGGGGATAGAACCCGGTGATATTAAAGGGATTCAAGACCTTTCCAAGCTGCCTTTCACCTATAAACAGGACCTCAGGGATACATATCCTTATGGACTGTTTTCAGTGCCGCTGAGCGAAATCATCCGGCTCCATGCATCTTCAGGGACTACAGGTAAAAAGATCGTTGTAGGCTATACGCGCAACGACATTGACAAATGGTCCGAGGTTATGGCAAGAACGCTCACAAGTGCGGGAGCGACCAGAGAATCCATCATTCAGGTAGCCTACGGCTATGGGTTGTTCACAGGCGGTCTCGGGGCACATTATGGCGCTGAGAAGGTTGGCGCATCCGTTATTCCGATCTCGGGCGGCAATACGAAACTACAGCTGCAAATTATGAAAGACTTTGGAACGACTCTTCTGGCCTGCACGCCATCCTATGCGCTGTATATGGCTGAAGAACTTGAAGAAGCCGGTATTAAAAAGAGCGAACTGAAGCTCAAGGCAGGTGTTTTCGGTGCTGAACCCTGGTCAGCGAATATGCGCGATGAAATTGAACAACGACTTGGAATCCTGGCGATCGATATCTACGGATTAAGCGAAGTAATCGGCCCCGGTGTAGCTACTGAATGCCCGTGCAAATGCGGCCTTCACGTTCAGGAAGATCATTTCGTACCGGAAATTATCAATCCTGATACAGAAGAAGTATTGCCTCCCGGATCCAAAGGAGAACTTGTCTTTTCCACAGTGACAAAGGAGGGCATGCCTTTGCTGCGTTACAGGACACGTGACATCTCTTCTCTTGAATACAGTAAATGTGACTGTGGCAGGACGCTTGTCAGAATGAGCAAGGTTACAGGACGCACTGACGACATGCTGATCATAAGAGGCGTAAATGTATTCCCGTCACAAATTGAAAGCGTACTGCTTGAACTCGGGGAGACAGCGCCGCATTACCTTCTCATCGTTGACAGGGTTGATAATCTGGATATCCTGGAAGTGCTGGTTGAAATGAACCAGACGATGTTTTCTGATGAAGTCAAACAAATTGAAAACCTTGAGAGAAAGATCAAAAGGGAAATTGAGAACACGCTGGGAATAAGTGCAAAGGTCAGGCTGGTTGAACCTAAAAGTATCCAAAGAAGTGAAGGAAAGGCTAAAAGGGTTATCGACAATAGAAAGATTTAGAGCAATGGAATCCTTGAAATAATGGAAGACTAATTCATAAGGAGGTATATGTCATGTTGGTAAAGCAAATATCCATTTTCCTTGAGAATAAGTCAGGAAGGCTTGCAGAGGTAACAAGGACACTGGGAGAAAACGATATAGACATAAGCGCTCTATCCATAGCAGACACCACTGATTTCGGAATACTCAGACTTATTGTCAACAAACCTGAGAAAGCCGAAAATATTCTGAAGGAAAGCAATTTCACTGTCAGCTGCACCAGTGTTATTGCCATTGGGGTCCAGGACAAACCGGGTGGTCTGGCAATAGCGCTTGAAGTTCTTGAATCGGAAAACATAGGAATCGAATATATGTATGCATTCATTAGCAAAAAAGAGGATGAGGCACTGGTGATTCTAAAAGTCGAAGATTCGAATAAGGCGGTAAAAGTACTGCAGGATATTGGTGTAAGTGTACTTTCCTCAGACCAGGTATATAATCTCTGATAATATGGAACCTGTTAAAACAAGACAAGACCTGTTTCCAAAGTCCAATTGACAGTGGAAACAGGTCTTTTAACGCTGATGAAACCCCTAGAACCTTCCCAGTATATATTTCAAAGTAAAGTATTTGAATTTGCCCATGTTGATTTTAACTTCATGAATGAAAGGCTGATGGAAGTCACATAACAATTGTTTCTCCTTTTCATTGGCTTCTTTCAGGCTATACCTGGCTTTTGTAAAAATATCCGTGATGGCTTTGAATCTGACAGGGCTGAAAAACAGGAGGGAGTCGATGCGTCCGGAATATTGGATCGCTGTCTCTGCAGGGACCAGACCATAACCCATCATTGAAAGCACACCTGCATAATAGTCGTAGAACTTTATAATGCAGTCCTTTGCGGGCAGATTTACAATTTTGTAAAGTTTATATCTGCTTCTCGTCATATTGAAGAGGAGAAGGAGTATAAATAACAGCAGCAAGCTTCCAGTAATGGTGAGAAGGATATAACCCACGGGAGTTCTCTCCGCATGTATCGAATCATTGTTATAGCTGTCGAAATCAGGGGCGCCTCCGTAACGCTCTCTCATCATTTTTATATAATCTTCATAAGAAGGATCGTAATTACTTGAGAATTTCACCTCTGTTTTTTGAGAAGAATAGAAGTCTGAAACAAATGGAGAGGTGGGTTCAAAAGGCAGCCACCCATAACCTTCAAAGTAAATTTCAACCCAGGCGTGGGCTTGCATATTGGTTACAATATAGGTGGTCGGATTATCTTTGGTCGGCTCGGGGGGCAGCATATATCCTTCCACGTATCGTGACGGAAGGCCTGCGCATCTGGCAAGTACAGCCATGGCCGAGGCGTAATAGGAGCAGTAGCCCTGTTTCAGATCGAAGAGGAAATAGTCGACGAAGTCCCTGTTTCTTGGCGTTGACCTGACATCCAGGTTATAGGGATATTTTTTAGCAAGATATTGTTCGATTGCTTTAGCCTTGTCATAATCGGTTTTTCTTCCGGCAACAAGAGAGGTAGCCAGATCCTTGACACGCTGCGGCAGGTTCGGCGGCAATTGCAGATACATTTTATAGATCCTGTCACTGTTCTCTTTTAATTGAGAGATCGTACTATATTTTATGATGGCTTCACTGTCTGATGGAGTCAGAAAACTTGAAATGGACGAAAAGGTTACTGAGGATCCGGAAGTTGCATTGCTTTTTACTATAATTGTACTGCTGCTTGCGGATTGAGAGGATATTAAGAACTTAAATGATTTTGAATCGTCAGAAAGTTGGTTTTGCTTGAGGTACTCATTATATAAACCCTTCCTGCTTTTTCTGATCACATCGACAAATGCTTTATTGCCTATATCCGGGGTGTGCAATGCAACTTTATAGCTGAAGCCTTTTGACAATCTTTGCGTTGTGGAAAGACTGCCGATGTTGTCAACTAATACAGGCAAATCACCTTTTTTAGGTAAGAAAGATATCGCTTTTTCAGGGAGGAACAAGGACTTAGTTTTCAGGTTCATATAAGTAACTGAGATTTTGTTGGAAAAAAACAAATTTTTGAGAAAATCCTTATCACCTGTTAATAATTTCATACCTTCCAGCATTTCATTCGTATCAGTGTATATGACATCGTAATTTTTGCCAAGCGGTGACTTCCCAGCTGAACTGTTGATCCAGTGGGTTCCTGTGTAGACATCCTTGATTGCACCTTTAAGATACACCGTTTTTGCGGTGGAAATTTTCATGACATTCGTCTTGTCGAGTCTGACTCTGCCGCCAAGAATATTGTTGCGGTCGCCAAAGCCGGAGGACGCAGACAGTGAGAAATAATCAAAAGTTTCATAGTCCATGTTTCTGTTGAAAAAGTTGTAAACAGAGACAACCTTCTTATCCAGCCATTTCCATTCGATAGGTTTATTGCTTGCATGGAAACTGAAGGCGATTGCGATTACAATAATGCACACAGGGATGCTCCATATTGTCATAATACTGGATTTTGCATATTCATTCGATACAACAAGCGTTTTCTTTTTATAAATATGCTTAAGGTATGAAACAAGTGTAACAAGCAGGAATACATAAAAGGGTGCAAGATTTGAGATGATATTAAATGAACTTTGAACTGTGAAAATTCCCATACCGGCTATGGTTATGACCAGAAAAATAAATTTCCTGACAATAAAGATATAAGTAAAAACTGACATAAACAGGCAAAGTACAATAACTGTAATCATTTGAAACAAAGGATCCGGAACAGCCGGATACTGAACGAAATCTCCAAGCCAGTAAAAATACCCATCAAGGAAAGAGATAACCCTGGTGAGCCCTATACCGGTGAACATATAGAGAAACGTAACAAGCAACGATGCTCCCAAAAATACAGATGCAACGATGGAAGTGATCCTGTTATAAAAAAATGAAAATAACATCAGGGTAAACAACATGACAATCAGCAGGATATTCAAAGGCGGATAAGTCAGCATAAGAGAAGAAGTGAGGCCGTATACAAGACTGAAAGCGGCCAGTTGTGCCAGTATCAGATCCGGGATTTTTTCCAGTATATTTTTAGCAGTCATGATTACCTCCTTCTCCTAACACTCCAGGATTTCTTTTATATTATCGTCGGTATTTATTTTATAGCTGTTGACACCAATCTCCGGCAGAAACGAAAGGATATTGTCGGCATCCTTGACTTTTTCACCGGTGAGCTTTTCAGGCGAGATGTAAATGACACTCACATCAAAGCCTGAATTGCTGGTTCCATAAATCTCATTGTATAATTCATAATTGAGGTTTGAAGTAAAAATAAGGATGTTCGTTTTTGTTAATATACTGTTCGAATATATTTGAAGCAAGTCTTTAACGGATACGGTCTCATTGAACTTCACTTTTGCCATGATTTCAAATAGTTCATTAAACATCAGATGGTTCTTTCCCTCAAGGCTTACCAGCTTTCCGCTGTAAAAGACCAAATTGACCGGAATCCAGTTGTGGAGGCAGTAATAAAGCACAGAAACAATGGATTCTATAACCTTATCTTCGAGAATGATATTTTCTCCCGCACCATAGGGATTCTTGTGCAGGTCCAGCAGCATCAGCGTGCTGGTCTCAGAGGTGCTCTGATATTTTTTCACCATTATTTCCCTTGACTTGGCAGTAAGCTTCCAGTGTATTTTTTTAAGGCCGTCACCGTAGGCATATTTCCTGACATCACTTATTGTAGACATATCTTCGTCATTGATATTGAGCATGGAGTGAGACTCGGACATGAAATCGGTCTTGAGCAGAAATCTATCCAAATAAACAATCTTTGGGTATACGGTCACATATTTGGACTCCAGGATATTGTACTTGAAATTGAACAGACCGAAAAAGTCTTCTATTTCTATAGAATGAATCCCGATTTCATAATTTCCCCTGTAATTGCACTGTAGTTCGAAAGAAAAGTTCTTGCCGCGGAAAGGTTGGAGCGAAAAATTCTTTACCTGGAACTGATTTTCGAAGATGGTCTTCGCTCCATGAAAATAAACTCTTATATAGGGGTATATGAAGAAATCCTCGTTGTTAATACTGAATATGAAATTGACCTTGTCGCCTTTTGTAACAAACTTCTTATCAAGCTCTTGTCCGAATTTAAACCGCAGGTAGATGACAAAAGTGTACGCAAGTGATACGAAAGGCAGCAGTATCATTGTATAAAGCAGCATGTAAGGGATCTTGCCGCCGTTAAAATATGCAAATACCAGGGTAGAAAATAACAGACAAAGGTAGAGAATCCTACTTTGTTTCATGTTGGCTCACCACCGGAACATTAATTCTTCCAACGATTGAATTCAATATCTCTTCTGGTTTGATTTTCTTGAGTTTTGTTTCCTGTTTGAGCATCAGTCTGTGGGAGAGTACAGGGATAACCATCTTTTTTATATCATCCGGCAGCACATAGTCCCGTTCATTATAAAAAGCCCATGCCTGAGCTGCTCTGAATAACGAAAGAGAGCCTCTTGGACTTGATCCCAGCGTAACATCCTGATGTTTTCTGGTCTGACTTACAATATCCACAATATAATTTCCGAGGGTAATGTCCATATGTACATTTTTGATTTCCTCCTGCAGGGCAGTAATATCACTGCTTTCAGCAACTGGAAGTAGCTTTTCGAGCGGGTTGGAGAACTGGAACTTGGAGAGGATGTAGCTTTCCTCAGAATTTGTGGGGTAACCGATTGAAATCTTCATGAAAAATCTGTCAACCTGTGCTTCGGGTAAAGGATAGGTGCCAAGATACTCGACAGGGTTCTGCGTTGCAAGTATCATGAAAGGCCGAGGCACTTTGTATGTAACGCCGTCAACAGTAACCTGGTACTCTTCCATTACCTCCAGCAGACTTGCCTGTGTTTTCGGAGAGGTACGGTTGATTTCGTCGGCAAGAATGATCTGGCTCATAATGGCGCCGGGACGATATTCAAACTCGGAATTCTTCTGATTATACATTGAAAATCCAGTGATGTCGGAGGGCAGAACATCCGGAGTGAATTGAATCCTGCGAAAGGATGCATTGATCGATTTTGCAAGTGCGGATACAAGGCTTGTTTTTCCAACTCCTGGTACATCTTCAATAAGCACATGACCGTTGCAAATCAGAGAAATTACTGCTAGTTCAATAGCATAGCGCTTTCCGATGATAACATTCTCAACGTTATCGATAATATTTTTCAATATCCTGACCGAATCGTTCATAATTTGCACACCCCATATCATTTTATTGACAAAGTACCGAAAGACTTGCATCCGGGGCTGGTTGTTGACAAAAGTCAGCTTCGCCCCCATGCATCAGGGGCTTGTCGTTGACAAAAGTCAACTGCCAGCCCAAGCATCCGGGAATTTCATCACAGTTCAATCATATAATAAAAGGTGTACAAAATGAAGTAGAATTTTTCCGGTCAATTGTCGTCTTTTTTTATTGTAATTTTTTTGTAAGCAGGATATTAAAATTTGATACTCTCTATGGCACTCTTCATGGTATCGGCGGACTTTCTGAACAAAGCCGTTTCCTCTTCGTTCAGGGGCAGATCCAGGATTCTGCTGATACCGGTTCCATTCACAACAGCCGGAAGGCTGAGACAGACTCCATTAATACCGTAACTTCCCTCAAGCAGACTTGAGACAGTAAGAATCGAGTTTTCATCCCTGATAATGGCCTCGACAATCCGTTTTACAGCAAGAGCGACAGCATAGTATGTAGCACCTTTCTTTCCAATAATTTTATTTGCGGCATTCTTTACGTCATTATAAATTTCATATTTTGAAAGCTGACCTTCACAGAGGTTGCAATTGTTGCAATAGGATTCCATCGGTATCCCGGCTATGTTTGTGAGGCTCCATGCGGCAACTTCTGTATCACCATGTTCCCCGATGATGTATGCATGGACATTTCGTGGATCAATGCCCACATGTTCTCCGAGTAAATACCTGAAACGTGCGGTATCCAGAACGGTTCCGGAGCCGATGACCCTGTTTTTCGGAAAGCCTGAGATTTTCCAGGTCACATAGGTCAGGATATCTACAGGATTTGTAACCACCAGCAGGAAGCAGTCAGTATTATATTTCTTTACCTCAGTAATGATGGTCTTGAAAATGGCGGTGTTTTTATTCAGCAGATCCAGCCTTGTTTCACCAGGCTTTTGATTTGCACCCGCCGAGATGATGATAATGTCTGCATCTGCGCAATCCCTGTAAGAGCCATGCATCATCCTGACAGGACGCACGAACGGCATGCCATGATTCATATCCATAATTTCGCCTTCAGCTTTTTCACTATTGAGATCTATAAGCACAAGATCAGATACCAAACCGCTGATCATCAAAGTATAAGCGGTAGTAGAACCGACAAAACCAGCACCAATGACTGCAATTTTCCTGGATTGATTATTGTTCATACGAACATCTCCCTTAAATTCATTCTTATATAAGAATGATACCCATTTTTTCTGTTCTCTACCTGTGTAAGAGGATCTTTATTTGAAATAATAACAAATATTGATATAATAGGTGAAGTGACAGAGATGTCACATCGAAAGGGGATGACAGAAAAATGAAAGCAGAAATTCTGGCAGTTGGAACCGAATTGCTTATGGGACAGATTGCCAATACGAATGCTCAATATATTTCCGCAAAATTACCCGATGTCGGAATTGGTGTCTATTATCATGATGTTGTCGGTGATAACCCGGAGAGGCTGAAACAATGCCTGAGTCTGGCACTTTCACGTTCAGACGTCCTTATCATGACAGGTGGACTTGGCCCGACACAGGATGATCTGACCAAGGAAACCGTTGCAGCAGCTGTAAACAGGAAGCTTATTCTTGACCAGGAAAGTCTTGACAAGATGACAACTTTTTTTGCCAGGCTTAACAGGAAAATGACGCAGAACAATATCAAACAGGCTTATCTGCCTGAAGACAGCATCATCATCCGGAACAGGAACGGAACCGCGCCGGGCTGCATCATAGAAGAAGCCGGTAAAATCATTATCATGCTTCCCGGACCTCCGTCCGAAATGAAACCGATGTTTGATGAAACCGTCCTGCCGTATTTTGCTGCAAAATCCGAATACAGGTTGGAGTCCAGGTTTTTAAGGATATTCGGAATAGGGGAGTCGGCAATGGAAGATACGCTGATCGACCTGATCGATACGCAGACGAATCCAACGATAGCGCCGTATGCAAAAGACGGGGAGGTCACGCTCCGGATAACGGCCCGCTACCCGAAAGAAAGCATTGGCGAGGATATCATTACGCCGGTTGAGAATGAAATAAGAAAACGCCTTGGCGATGCAGTATACAGCAATGAAAACAAAAATATTGAAGAGGTTGCGGCACAACTGCTTCTAAAAAGCGGAATGACCATTTCCTTTGCTGAATCCTGCACAGGCGGACTGCTTGCTGAAAAACTGACGGAAATTCCGGGCATATCCTCTGTTTTTGACAGAGCCATCGTCACTTACAGTAACCGTTCAAAAGTAGAGGAACTGGGCGTCAGTCAGGAAACAATTGATAAGTACGGGGCCGTAAGTGAACAAACGGCAAAGGAAATGTCGGCGGGTATCAGGAAGAAATCAACGACGGATATCGGGATATCAGTTACCGGTATTGCGGGGCCGGATGGCGGGACTCCCGAGAAACCTGTCGGACTTGTTTTTATCTCTTTAGCTCACAAAGACGGCGTTGAAGTCAAAAAATTAGAATTGTGGGGCAGCAGAAACAGGATACGAAATGTGGCCTCACTCCATGTATTCGACATGCTCAGACGACACCTGATCAGCTATGCTATACCTGATCAGCAGACAAAATAAAGAGGCTGATCATCCGGGAGGATTGGATTTGGATAATACAAGAGGCAGCCGTATGGCTACCGCAGCTATAGTTGTGATGTCTTCCATGGTTCTGAGCAGAATGACTGGATTTATCCGGGAAACAATGCTCTCGTGGAAGGTCGGACTTTCCTGGGTTCAGGATGCGTATGTCGCGGCTTTCACAGTACCTGACCTGATTTATATGCTTCTCGTTGGCGGAACGATATCAGCCGCACTTGTTCCGTTCCTTTCGGGCCATCTGGAAAGAGGCGAGGAAAAAGAGGGGTGGAAGGCTGCAAGTTCTTTCATAAATGTAGTATTTATCGGAATGGTTTTATTGTGCACGCTTGGCGTATTATTTGCTCCACTGATTATTCCTGCGGTTGCTCCCGGATTTTCGAATAAAAGTCCCGAAACAAAGATACTTGCAATCACGCTCACCAGAATTCTGTTTCCGTCGGTTTCCTTTATCATGCTGGCAGGAATCTGCAATGGTGTTTTAAATTCCTATCGAAGTTTTGCAGCAGCAGCTTACGGGCCATCTATTTATAATATCGGCTGTACCATAAGCATATTCCTTTTTGCCGACAGGAATCCGGGCAGTATGATAAAAGTAGCCGTTGGTGTGGCTGCAAGTGCACTGGTTTATTTTCTGGTACAGCTGACGTTTGCATTTCCACGTTTCAGACTGTACCAGCCTGTGATTCATTTTAAAGATAAAAGTTTTCAAAAACTTTTTCGGCAGGCTGTCCCGTCGCTGTTGTCCTCCTCCATTACACAAGTCAATATCATCATATCGACCGCTTTCGTCAGTCTCTCCCTTTTTGAAGGCAGCCTGGCGGCTTTTAGAAATGCAAACACTGCCTGGCAGCTTCCATACGGAATATTTGCGATGGGTGTTGGAACAGCCATGCTGCCTGCATTATCAGGAAAATTTGCAACTGGGGAATTTGAAAATTATAAAAAGATCCTGATGAAATCGCTGACTTCGGTTCTTTTCCTTTCAGTTCCGTCTGCTGCTGCTTTTATCATATTAAAGGAGCCGATTGTAAGAGCTATTTTTAAATGGGGCGGTAAGTTCACCGAAAAAAATGTACCAGTCGTGGCGTCCATTCTGGCATTATTCTCACTGGCGATGGTCACACAGTCGATCGTTGCAATTATGAACAGAGCTTATTATGCCCGGCAGGATACAAAGACGCCTCTTTTTGTTGGAATCGGTTCTATTATAATGAACCTCGGATTTGGCTCGCTGTTTTATTTCTTTACCGACCTGGGGGCCGCCGGGATGGCACTGTCTTATTCGTTAATCAGTACTGTCAATTCTGTTTTGCTTCTGGTGCTTCTTGATAAAAAGATGAATGGCATCCATATGGAAAAATTTTTCCGTTTCATCTGGAGAGCGGTTGTCTCCGCTTTATCCATGGGGGTAATTCTTGTTTTAATGGAGCACCTGCACCCGAAGCTTGATACAAAACTTATTCAATTGATGTACCTTGCACTGGAAATTATTGCCGGAAGTTCGGCTTATTTTACCGTCATGATTTTGATGAAGTCAGAGGACGCGTTATATTTCTTAAAAATAATCAAACACAAGATCGGCGGCAGCAGGCACGAAACGGCGGATTAAAGGTTTTTTGCAATCTATTTCAAAATAAATGTAAAAATATGTTAATTTGATATTGACTCTTTTGTAGAAATGTTATATAATTTGCATTAGAACTGATGTTCGCTATTTACATATTAGGAGGTCTGCATGAAGATGATGGAGAAGAAAAAGGCACTTGAGATGGCATTGGGCCAGATAGAGAAACAGTTTGGCAAAGGTGCGGTAATGAAGCTCGGCGAAAACCTGCACATGAATATTGAAACGATACCTACAGGCGCTATAGGACTTGACATTGCATTGGGAGTAGGAGGAGTACCCAGAGGCAGAATCGTAGAAATATTCGGACCGGAGTCCTCCGGTAAGACCACTGTAGCACTTCACATCATCGCAGAAGCTCAAAAAGCAGGAGGAGATGCTGCCTTTATTGATGCAGAGCATGCACTTGATCCTGTTTATGCGAAGAATCTGGGCGTTGACATAGACAACCTGATTGTTTCTCAGCCGGACACAGGAGAACAGGCTCTGGAAATAGCAGAAGCACTCGTACGAAGCGGCGCTATCGATGTTATCGTAATAGACTCCGTTGCAGCCCTGGTTCCGAAAGCCGAAATAGACGGCGAAATGGGGGATGCACATGTGGGACTTCAGGCAAGACTTATGTCGCAGGCGCTGAGAAAGCTGGCAGGTGTTATCAGCAAATCGAATACTACTGCGATTTTCATTAATCAGTTAAGGGAAAAGGTTGGTATCATGTTTGGGAATCCTGAAACCACCCCTGGCGGAAGGGCGTTGAAATTCTATTCTACAGTCAGACTGGATGTCAGAAGGATAGAGTCCTTAAAACAGGGAACCGATGTTATAGGTAACAGGACCAGAGTAAAGGTCGTAAAAAATAAGGTGGCGCCTCCTTTCAAAGAAGCAGAATTTGATATAATATATGGAGAGGGCATTTCACAGGTAGGCAGTATTCTCGATGTCGGCGTCAATCTTGATATCGTAAACAAGAGTGGTGCCTGGTTTTCGTACAACGGACAGAGAATAGGTCAGGGAAGAGAAAATGTGAAGCAGTTCCTCAAAGAAAATAAGGAAATGGTTAAGGAAATTGAGAAAAAGATAAGGGACAATTACAGCCAGGCATTCGTACAGAACAAAAATGCACCGAATGATGAAAGTGAAGAAGACGAAGCTGAATTGGATATGGAGTGAATAAACCGATTAAATAAAGAGGCGGTGGTGTAAGTGGAAATAACATCTGCTGAAAAAAGCAAGAAAAATAAAAACAGGCTCTCCATCTATGTAGATGGAAAATTTGCTTTCACCATCTCCGAAGAAGATTATATCTCCATGAATCTGTACGACAACCCTGTACTGACTGAAGAGAAAATGGATTATATAAAGAATACGTTAAATTTCCGGGAAGCCAAATCTCTTGCAGTCAGATATCTTTCAATGAAAATTCGTACCGAGATGGAGGTACTGAAAAAGCTTCAGGACGAGGGATATGACAGTGCATGCGCAGAACAGGTCGTTGATGAACTCAAGGCAATAGGATATATCAATAATAAGCTGTATGCGCAGAAATATATTTTTGACCGGAGCAAACTGAAACCATTATCCAAAAGATTAATGAAGCAGGAACTTCTTTTGAAGGGAATTTCAGAAGAGATCGCCGATGAAGTCCTGGATGACTGGAAAGTAGAAGATATTTCAGTTGCGGAAAGCCTATTGAAACGAAAATTCGGAAAGTATGACATGTCCGATGAAAAGATTATGAAAAAGGCATATATGTTCCTTTCACACAGGGGCTTCTCGTATGACACTTTCCGGGAAGCTTATCGGGATATTACGGGAAATGTTCTTTAGCCACATTCAGTCTGCTTCCTTATGTTAACGCAGCCAGAATTTACATGCAAGTAATTGTCATCAGGAGGAATACATTATGGTATTCCTTTTTTAATTTCGATCATTTACAGACCTTCATTCCTACATTTCTATTGAGTATATAGTCTTGAAGGTGTATATTTAGTAGAGATATTTTTACTGCGTAGTTCATTCTAAAAATACAGGGAGTTGTATGGCTTGAACAGAAAAATCGGGCTGGTATCACTTGGATGCCCTAAAAATCTTGTGGACAGCGAATTGATGCTTGGAACCCTTAAAGGTCAGGGCTATGAAATAGTCACTGAAACCGGTGAAGCCCAGATCATCGTCGTAAATACCTGCGGATTCATTGAAAGTGCAAAACAGGAATCCATCAATACGATCATTGAAATGGCTGCCTGCAAGCAACAAAACTGCGAATTGCTTATTGTAACAGGATGCCTTGCTCAAAGATATAAACAGATGATTCTGGATGAGATACCCGAGGTGGATGCTGTACTTGGGACAGGAAGTTACTCCGAGATTATACCGATCATCAATGAAGCTTATGAAGGAAAGCACCCATCTGTTTTTGGAGATCTTGAGGGTACGGATTACATTGAAGGTGAAAGAATCCTTTCAACCGGTAAAGGCTATGCTTATCTTAAAATCGCTGAAGGTTGCGATAATTGCTGTACTTATTGCGTTATCCCCTCACTTCGCGGCAGGTTCAGAAGCCGGAAAACAGAGGAGATATTGAAAGAAGCTTCAAAACTGGCAGCATCAGGTATCAGGGAGATCGTCCTGGTCGCGCAGGATACTACCAGATATGGCCTTGATATTTACGGCGAAAAACGGCTTGTCGAATTGATCCGGGAATTGAGCAAAATCGGGGGGATTGAGTGGATACGGCTTCTTTATTGCTATCCGGAAGAAATAGATGATAGCTTGATTGCGGAGATTGCAAATAACGACAAGGTGTGTAAGTATCTTGACATCCCAATTCAGCATATTAGCGATTCCATTTTGAAAAGAATGGCTCGCAGGGGAAACAGCAATGATGTCGAAAAGCTTTTAATTGAGCTCAGAAACCGGATAAAGGACTTGATTATCAGAACATCGCTGATTGTCGGTTTTCCTGGAGAAACAGAAGAAGATTTTAATAAATTAGCTGATTTTATTGAAAAATATAAATTTGACAGGCTTGGCGTATTTATGTATTCTAAAGAAGAAGATACCCCGGCTGCGCTCATGAAGAATCAGATCCCAGCTGCCGTTAAAAAATCCCGGCATTCAAGATTGATGCGTCTGCAACAGCATATATCTTCGAAAAGGAATTCCAATAGACTTGAAAAGGAATACAAGGTTTTAGTCGAAGGGGTTGCAGAGGATGGTATCTTCTATTATGGAAGGAGTTACGCAGAGGCTCCGGACATTGATGGCCTTGTATACTTCACAAGCGGTGAGCCGCTTGAATCAGGCACGATGGTGACAGTTAAGATATTAAACAGCGGACAATATGATTTAACAGGAGAGGTTAAAAATGAATCTGCCGAATAAAATTACACTATCCAGAATATGTTTTATCCCGGTTTTAATGCTTTTTATCATACCCATTCCGGATGTGATTGTAAATGCGGGGTTACTGCAATTTATTCATCCCCAGATGGTATCAATAAATAAATTTATCCATGCTTATGGAAGTTATATAGCAGCAGGTATTTTCATCGTTGCATCGAGTACCGATGCGGTTGATGGCTATATTGCCAGAAAACGTCAACTGGTGACTAATTTCGGTAAATTCCTTGATCCGATTGCCGACAAACTTCTTGTCACGGCTGCCCTGATGTGTCTGGTCCAAAACGGTGATGTAAATGTGTGGGCAGCTATGCTGATCGTTGCAAGGGAGTTTATTGTTACAGGACTCAGACTTGTGGCGGCCGGAGAAGGAATTGTAATAGCGGCAAGTAAATTAGGCAAATTAAAGACAGTATTCCAGGACATTGCAATCGTTGCAGTGCTGCTTAGAAATTTCCCAATAAGTCTGTTTACCAATTTTCAATTCGACGATTATGCGATGCTTCTGGCAGTTATCATAACCATATACTCCCTTTACGACTATATTAAAAAGAATCTGCATGTAATCAACTCAAACGCATAAATTTTATCTCCAATCAAAAATTACAAGGAACCTTGCAAATTATATTGCAGGGTTTTTGTCTATTTTATTTTTTGAAAAAATATCCGAGAATCCCGCAGATTATATTGCTGGGTATTTCTGTTCACTTTATTTTCAGAATTTTTTTCGGAAATTGTTGCATACTTTAAAAATATATAATATACTTTTATTATTAGGATATAACACCAGGTAATAATTATACGATGCATCTTAAATAAAATTACAGGTGGTAGCAATTCGGATGAGCAGGTCATCATTATTAAAAAAAGAAAGACAGCAAATATTATCGGAAAAGATCAAGCAGGATCCATTTCTAACGGATGAAGAACTGTCGGAATTGTTTTCTGTAAGCGTACCCACTATACGGCTTGATAGGCTTGAAATGGGAATCCCGGAGTTGAGGGAGAGAATTAAGACAGTTGCAGATAAGAATTACGGCAAAGTAAAAACGCTGCAGAGTAAGGAAATCGTTGGAGAGCTCGTCGATATAACACTAGGCAGATATGCTGTGTCCGTACTTGAAACGGACGAATCCATGGCCTTTGAAAAAACGAAAATAGTAAGAGGGCATTTTATCTATTCACTGGCAGAATCACTTGCCATTGCAGTAATTGATGCACAGGTCGCTTTGGTGGGTGTGGCAAATATTAAATACAAGATTCCGGTGTATTCCGGATGTAAACTTGTTGCAAAGGCAGAAGTCAAGCATGTTCGGGGATGTAATTTCATCGTCTGGGTAAAGATCTACGAGAAACAGGTTGAAATGTTCAGAGGTAAATTCATACTTGTTTCCCTTGAAAAAACTCAGGGAAAATAGTTTAATATTATTAATGATAATTTCATTAAATATTAACGGATTTGGAGTGACATGTTTTGAGAATATTAGTTGATGCAATGGGTGGAGACAACGCACCGGACGCAGAAGTAAACGGAAGCATAGACGCAGTAAAATCGCAGGAAGGTTTTAGCGTCGCTCTGATTGGGGACAGTGAAAGAATAAACAAGATCCTGGAGGCCAGAAGGTTTAAAAGTCCAAGGATTGAAGTAATACACGCGCAGGAAGTAATAACAAACGACGATATCCCAACCCGTGCCATCAAGAGTAAAAAGAATTCTTCAATGGTTGTCGGATTTAATATGCTGAAAGAGAAAAAGGGAGACGTTTTACTTTCAGCCGGCAGTACAGGTGCCTTATTGACAGGAGCTTTATTCATCCTCGGAAGACTCAAGGGAGTCGACAGACCGGCGCTTGGAGCCGTAGTACCTACAAAATCAGGCAGATGCCTTTTGATTGACGCCGGTCTGAATACAACCTGCAAACCCATTAATTATTTGCAATTCGGGATCATTGGCTCCATCTATATGAATGGACTTTTCAAAAAAGAGAATCCCACAGTTGGACTTGTAAATATGGGAACTGAAGCCAAAAAAGGCACTGAAGTAGTTAAGCAGGCTTATACGATGTTGTCTTCAGCAGACTTGAATTTTATCGGAAACATAGAGGGTAAGGACATCCCTGAGGGAAACGTGGATGTTGCAGTGTGTGACGGCTATGTTGGAAATGTGCTTCTGAAATTCCTGGAAGGTTCAGGTAAATTTTTTGGAGCGTTCATGAAAGGGATGTTCAAACGCACGATATTTTCAAAGTTTTCCATGTTGTTTGTCATGAAGGATATGCTTGCCTTTAAAACTATGATGGATCCGTCTGTGAATGGTGGGGCGCCAATACTTGGGGTGAATGGAATTGTTGTCAAAAGTCATGGAAATTCAAATGATCAAGCCATAAAAAATGTACTTTTAAAAGCATACAGCCTTGCCAGCAGTTCTGTTTTCGAGCAGATCAAGGAAAAGGTTGAAAAAATGGAGGTTGCTGATGTCGACAAAAAAGAGCGTAAGCGTTGGAATTTTAGGAATAGGAAATTACGTCCCAGAAAGAATTTTGACCAACTCAGATCTTGAAAAAATGGTAGATACCACGGACGAATGGATTATTAAAAGAACCGGAATTTCCGAAAGAAGAATTATTGCTGATGACCAGCCGATTTATTCTATGGCGGTAGAAGCAGCAAAACAAGCTGTTAAAGATTCCGGCCTCTCTTCTGAAGATATAGATCTGATCATCGTTTCAACTTCAACACCGGATTACCTTACACCAACCACTTCCTGCATTATTCAAAGAGAAATAGGGGCCGTCAATGCAGCAGCGTTCGATCTTGGAGCGGCCTGTACCGGCTTTCTCTATGGCATGACCATTGCACAGCAGTTTATAGAAACAGGGTATTACAAGCATGTTTTGCTCGTTGGAAGCGAATGCATGTCAAGGGTTACAGACTGGACGGACAGAGGCAATTGCGTGCTTTTTGGCGATGGCGCGGGTGCAGTTGTCCTTGGAAGAGTTGAAGACGGGTATGGTATTCTTTCTTCCTACATAGGTTCTGACGGTACGCTTGGAAACAAAATTACCATACCATGTCTTTATATGCCTGAAGAGGAAAAAGAAAGAAGAAAAAATTATAATAAAAAAAATACGATTTGGCAGGATGGCCAGGAAGTATTCAAATTTGCGGTAAAAATGATGCCTGTGGCAACTGAAAAAGTAATCGAAAATACGGCTTTAAAGCTTGAAGATATAAAATATATCATTCCGCATCAGGCAAATGTCAGAATATTAGAGGGTGCGGTAAAACGGCTCGGAGTCACTTTTGAAAAAATCTATACGACAATAAGAAAGTTTGGAAATATCTCCTCTGCATCCATACCGGTTGCCATGGCGGAAGCGTATAAGGAAAGCTGCCTGAAAAAGGGAGATCATCTTGTTCTGGTCGGCTTCGGCGGCGGTTTGACCTGGGGTTCCATATTGGTAAAATGGAGCAAGTAATCGGAAATATAAAAAAATCATGGGGATTTATAATGAACTGGAGGGAAACTATGGGGAAGACAGCTTTTATTTTTCCGGGCCAAGGTGCTCAGTATGTAGGAATGGGGAAACAAATCACTTCGGAATACAAATCAGCTCATAATATTTTTGAACAGGCATCAGAAGCGCTTGGATTTGATATGGGAAAAATGGTTTTTGATGGTGATGATGAAACACTTAAAATAACGGAAAATACACAACCGGCAATAGTTACAACCAGCGTTGCATGTCTTCAGCCATTGCTGGAACGTGGAATTAAGCCTGACTTTACAGCAGGACTCAGTCTTGGGGAGTATTCAGCCCATGTTGCATCGGGCACCATGGATTTTAATACAGCAGTAGTTCTAGTAAGGAAAAGAGGAAAATACATGCAGGAAGCTGTTCCGCTTGAAGTAGGCACAATGGCGGCAATCCTTGGCCTTTCGGCGGAAGATGTAACCGAGTGCTGTAAAATTGCATCCGGATATGGAATTGTTGAACCGGCAAATTTCAACTGTCCTGGTCAGATTTCCATTGCAGGTGAGATCAAGGCTGTAGAAAAAGCGATGGAACTTTGTACTGAAAAAGGGGCAAAAAGAGCTATATTACTAGCCGTCAGTGCACCCTTTCACTGCAGCATGCTAAAGCCGGCCGGGGAAAAGCTTGCAGTAGAGCTTAAGAATGTTGTACTAAATGCTTCAGAGATCCCATTGATTGCGAATGTGACAGCAAAAGTCGCTGGTTCTTTTGATGAAGCAAAAGAACTTTTAATCAGACAGGTTAGTAGTCCTGTCCTATGGGAAAGTTCAATCAGATTCATGATTGAAAATGAAGTTGATACGTTTGTCGAAATAGGCCCAGGTAAAGTCTTAGGCGGCTTTGTCAAGAAAATAAGCAAAGAAGCCAGGATTTTTAATATAGAAGATTTGGAATCTCTCGAAAAAACACTTGGGGAAATAGGTGGCAGATAGGTGCATATCGTCGTGCAAATAGGTTTATCTATTTGCATTTGGTGAAACATGGACAGGTACTTGTTCGCGTTTTTGCACACTGCAATTTATTCAGGAACAGGAGGAGACGCATATTATGCTGCTGGAAGGGAAAACTGCAGTAGTGACAGGTTCGGCAAGAGGTTTGGGCAAGGCTATTGCTCTTAAGCTGGCATCACTTGGTGCCAATATTGTACTCAATGATATTGCCGTATCCGATTCCCTGGACGCTACTGCCGAGGAATTTAAAAACGCAGGCTACCACGTTGCCGTAACCAGAGGGGACGTCAGAAATGCGGATGATGTAAAGGCAATGGTTGCTGCTGCAGTAGAAACATTTGGAAGTCTGGACATTCTTATCAACAATGCCGGTATAACCAAAGACAAGCCAATGGCTATGATGTCTGAAGAGGATTGGGATGCCGTAATGGATATCAACCTCAAGGGCGCATTTTTCTGCACGAAATTTGCAGGAAAGCAGATGATAAAACAGAGATATGGCAGAATTGTAAATATAGCCTCTGTCGCAGGAAGGTATGGCAATCAGGGCCAGGCCAACTATTCAGCATCCAAAGCCGGGTTGATAGGCTTGACAAAGACCACCGCAAAAGAATTTGCATCAAGGGGAATTACCTGCAATGCAGTAGCACCAGGTATGATCCAAAGCAAAATGACAGAAGTATTACCTGAAGAAGTAAAGAAAAAGTATCTTGACAACATACCGCTCGGAAGGTTCGGGACACCTGAAGACGTGGCCAGTGTTGTCGCATTTCTTGCTTCCGATGATGCATCTTATGTCACAGCTCAGGTAATAGATATTGACGGCGGGCTTGTTATGTAATAATATCTTTATGTGAAAGTTTGGCCTTGCCAGGCATATCTTTCACAAGAAATTATTATAATTAATTACCCCCTTTGGGAGGAGGTGAATGTATGGTTTTCGAAAAGGTAAAGAAGATTATAGTCGAGCAATTAGGTGTTGAAGAAGATGAAATAAACATGGAATCTTCTTTCATAGACGATTTAGGTGCAGATTCACTTGATATCGTTGAATTGATCATGGCTCTCGAAGAGGAATTTGACATTGAGATTCCTGATAGTGAAGCTGAAAAAATTGCATCTGTTGGAGATGCCGTGGACTACATTAAAAATAATACATAAAAAAAGTCCCGACAGAGGGACTTTTTTTATAACTGGGGCATAGAAAATCTTGACCCAATATCGAGCGGGGCCAGATGCCCCTGAGATGAGTTTCGAGTACAGGATACTGTCGGGGCGCCTAGCCCCGAAGTTTTCTCGAGTACAATCGAATGCGGTTTATTCTTCTTCACTCATAAATATTTTTTATATAGATTTTTAACTTCTAAGAATTAAAACGATTGAACAATTTAATAATTGCGCTCAAATTAATGGAATTGTAATGTATTTGCATGGAGGGTATTTAATGAAAAAACGAGTTGTTATAACTGGTATGGGTGTAGTGCATTCACTGGGTTTTGGACTGGACAGTTTCTGGGGTGCCATTAAAGAAGGAAAATCCGGTATAAGCACTTTAACAAAATTTGATACGGAAAATTATGATGCAAAAGTAGCTGCAGAAATCAAAAATTTTGAGCCTACGGATTATATTGATAAAAAAGAAGCCAAGAGAATGGATATTTTTACTCAGTATGCCATGGCTGCCGCCAAGATGGCAATAGAAATGTCCGGCCTGAAAATGGAAGATGAAGACAGCTTTAGGGCAGGTGTCATTGTAGGATCCGGAATAGGCGGAATACAGACGCTTGAAGACCAGCATCACACTCTGGAAACAAAGGGAGCAGGCAGGGTCAGCCCGTTCTTCATCACATCAATGATCGCTAATATGGCTGCAGGAAGAATAGCCATAGAATATAATCTTCAAGGTTTTAATGAATGTGTCGTTACTGCCTGCGCATCAGGCAACAATGCAATTGGAGATGCATTCAAGGTAATACAGCGCGGTGATGCCGAGATCATGCTGACGGGCGGTGCCGAATCAGCCATAACACCTTTATCCTATGCAGGATTTTGTGCAAACAAGGCTCTTTCTACCAACCCGGATCCTGATACTGCCTGCAGGCCTTTTGACAAGGACCGCGACGGCTTTATCATGGGTGAAGGTGCCGGCATTCTCGTGCTTGAGGAATATGAGCACGCAAAGCAACGCGGAGCTTCTATCTGGGGCGAGGTCGTCGGCTATGGATGTACCTGCGACGCACATCATATTACTGCCCCTCATCCGGAAGGAATCGGCGGCATCAGATCCATGAAGAATGCGATAGATGACGCCGGTATAAAGCCGGAAGAAGTAGGATATGTAAATGCTCATGGCACATCAACTCCATTGAATGATGTGGGAGAAACCAAAGTAATAAAAACCGTATTTGGAGAACACGCATACAAACTTGCAGTCAGTTCGACCAAATCAATGACCGGCCATCTTCTTGGCGCTGCTGGTGCAATTGAGGCAATTATCACTGCAATGTCATTGAAAGACGGATTTTTACCGCCAACGATCAATTTGCAGAATCCGGATCCGGAATGTGATCTTGATTACGTTGCGAATAAGGGCAGACAAGCAGACATCAAATATGCATTGTCCAATGCACTTGGCTTTGGAGGCCATAACGCAGCGATTGTTCTGAAAAAATATACGGAGTAAAATTTTATTGAAATAAAATGTTGGCGATCAGGATAAATAAAGGCTATAATATGAAAGGCGGGGTCACTCCCGCCTTTCAGACTTTCCGGGTGTTTATCGGAATAATGCCGGGCAGTGGAGGTAACTTATGAACAGGGACTTTATAGCTGACAATATAAGAAATTTACAGGAACTTGAATCTAAAATCGGTTATGTTTTTAAAGACAGGGCGAATTTACTGCTGGCGCTCACGCACAGTTCGTACGCAAACGAAAAAAAGTGCGAAAGCCTTAGCAGCAATGAGAGGCTTGAATTTCTTGGCGATTCTGTTCTGAATATAGTGACGAGTGAATTTATCTATAAAAATTTCCCCGCACTTCCTGAAGGTGAGTTAACAAAGACAAGGGCTTCCATCGTCTGTGAAGGCTCTTTATTGAAATGTGCCGCTAAAATCATGCTGGGAAATCATATCCTTCTCGGCAGGGGAGAAGAAAACACCGGAGGAAGGGCACGTACCTCCATTTTGTCGGATGCTTTTGAAGCATTAATTGGAGCAATTTATCTTGATGGCGGGTTAAAAGAGGCTGCAGCTTTCATTCACAGATCCATGAGCGAATTATTCAATGATTCCGGCAACACTGAAATATTTGTGGACTATAAGACCCAGCTGCAGGAGATTATACAAAAATCAGGCGAACAGAAAGTGCTTTACAGGATTGTTGACGAAAAAGGTCCGGATCACAATAAGCAATTTGTTGCCCAGATCTCTGTAGGAGATACTGTGCTCGGCAACGGGGAAGGCAAAAGCAAAAAGGAAGCAGAACAAAATGCCGCTAAAGTTGCCATGAACAAATTGCAGGTGAAATAGAATGAAAGACAGACATGTGATTATTCCAATCTTCGTACCACATAAAGGGTGTCCTCATGACTGCGTTTTCTGCAGCCAGAAAAAAATTAGCGGGCAAATGGATGAAATGACTTCAGATCAAATCCCAAAGATCATTGAAAGTCATTTAAGTACCATTCATTCTGCCTCAAAGGTAGAAATCGCTTTTTATGGCGGCAGTTTTACTGCGATTGATAAAACTGTACAGGAGAGCTTTCTAAAAGCGGCAGCACCCTACCTGTCATCCGGTAAAGTCTCTGAAATAAGGCTATCAACAAGGCCTGACCATATTGACGATGAGAACCTCATGATGTTAAAAAAATATGGAGTGAACACTATTGAACTTGGTGTTCAAAGCCTAGACGATGCAATATTGAAAGCAAGCTACCGCGGACATGATGTTTCATGTGTATACCGTGCTGCTTCCCTTATAAAAGAAAGAGGTTTCCTCCTCGGCATCCAGACGATGACCGGTTTACCGGGCGATACCCGTGAAAAATGCCTGGAGACAGCAAGAAAGGTGATATCCATCTCTCCTGATATGGTAAGAATTTATCCGGCACTCGTGATAAAAGGCACCGAATTGGAACGTCTTTACCGGAAGGACGAATATCATCCACAAACACTGGAAGAGGCAGTGGAGGTATGTGCCGAGCTTTTAGAGCTGTACGAGGCCAGTAATGTTAACGTAATCCGGATCGGACTTCAATCCAATGAAAGCATTCGTGAGGGGCCTGAGTCCGAAGTTGCGGCAGGTCCGGTACATCCTGCTTTCAGACAACTCGTCGAGTCGAGTCGTATACTTCATCGACTGGAGGCAATGATTGAGACTCAAGGATTATCTGGACCTGCCGGGCTTATCCTGTTTACAGGAGCTTCAAATATTTCCAATACCATCGGCCAAAGAAAGTCTAATATTGAATATCTGAAGAAAAAGTTCTCATTTAAAAATATCCTTGTGAGGACTGATGATTCTCTGGGAAATAGAATCCGGCTGCAGTACCTGTAAAGACAGATATTCACTGGCGGCTTGAAAATAAAGACATTCCCTGTTAATAATTGTTGAATATGTTTTCAGTTATGTTAAAATTAATGGTGGTCAATTGATTTGGCGAAATTATGGGGGGTTCCATTTGTATTTAAAACGATTGGATTTACAAGGGTTCAAATCCTTTGCAGATAAAATATGTCTTGATTTCAATACCGGCATCACCTCCGTAGTCGGGCCGAACGGCAGCGGCAAGAGCAATATTGCCGACGCCATCAGATGGGTTCTCGGAGAACAGAGCATCAAAACACTCCGCGGAAGTAAAATGGAAGATGTCATCTTTGCCGGCACGGAACACAGAAAGCCTCTCGGATTCGCGGAGGTTTCCATAACATTTGACAATACCGATTCATCCCTTCCAATAGAATATGCAGAAGTTACAATAACCCGACGGATTTTCAGGTCGGGTGAGAGTGAATATCTGATCAACAAATCCTCCTGCAGGCTAAAAGATATCATCGAGCTCTTTCTTGATACAGGCATCGGAAGAGATGGCTATTCCGTCATAGGTCAGGGCAGGGTGGATGAAATTCTCAGTAACAGGTCTGAGGACAGAAGACATATTTTCGAAGAAGCCTCCGGAATCATGAAATATAAAGTACGAAAACTGGATGCGGAGAAGAAGCTTGAAATGACCAGGTTGAATCTCGAAAGAATCAATGACATCATCATCGAACTGGAATCCCAGTTGGGCCCGTTAAAGGAGCAATCCGAAACGGCACGCAGATATCTTGACCTTCGGGAGAATCTTAAAGAGCTTGAAGTGAATGTCTACCTCGACAGCATGCAAAAATTTACCGAGAAACTCAAAGATTTGGATGAACAATATAAAACCGTTAAAGACAATGTAGATGCAGAGAACAGCAAGCTTGAGGAAATTACCGGCTCAAACAGACAAAAAACCGATATGCTCAAAGCTTTCGACGAAAAATTGGATGCGGCCAGGCAGCAATTTTACGAGGTGGAGGGAAATCTTGAGCGCTGCAGTTCCGATATAAAACTCAATAATGAAAAAGTCGGCAACCTTGAACAAACCATCACCAGACTTGACTCTGAAACAGCCGAGCTTCTGGCAAAGCAGGCCGGCATTGACAAGGAAGAGTCGGGCAAGCAGGACAAGCTTAAGTATCTGGAGAAACAGCTGACGGATTATACCAAAAAGCTGGAAGAATACGAAAAACAGATGGAAGATCTGTTGAAAACGCTTGATGAAAGTGAAAGGTATATAGAACTCCTCAAGTCCGGCGTTATGGAAAAGATGGATATTCAATCCGATAAAAAGCTTCAGATTAATAATGTCAAGACGCATATGGAGAATATGCAAAAAAGACAAAAAAGTATTGATAATGAGGTTTACCAGCATGTCGTAGAGAACGATCGAGAGAACATGAAAAAGGAAGACCTGACGGAGAGCATCCGTCATGCTTCGGAACAGATACGCAAACAAAAAGCAAAGCTTCAGGAACTGGTCAAGGAACGCAGTGAATCAGACAAGATGCTGGAGGATCTGCGTATAAAACAGAGCAAACTCAAATCCGATATACAGTTTAAAACTTCAAGAGTCAGGACTCTCAAGGAAATGGAGCAAAATCTTGAGGGCTACAACCGGAGTGTTAAGCAGATATTGCAGGAATGCCGCGATTCTTCCGAATTCGGGAAAGGTATTCATGGCGCGCTTGCACAGCTGATCAAAGTGGACAAAAAATACGAAGCGGCAATCGAAATGACACTTGGCAGCGCTCTTCAAAATATTGTCACACAAACTGAAGAAGCTGCAAAAAAAGCGATAGAATACCTCAAGGCAAATAAAATGGGGCGTGCGACATTTCTACCCATCAGCTCCGTGAACGCAAGAACTTTTGATACCCCGATGCTTAACCGGGTTAAAAACAGTGTTGGCTTCTGTGGTGTAGGTTCTGACCTTGTCACCTTTGACAGTAAATACAGCGGTATCATAGACAGCCTTCTCGGCAAGGTCGTCGTCGCCGACAACCTCGATAATGCGATAAAAATGGCCCGCAGCTTCGGGTACTCCTTCAGGATCGTGACACTTGACGGAGATATATTAAGTACCGGCGGTTCTATGTCCGGCGGCAGTCTGGAGAATAGAGGGCCGGGTATACTGAGCCGCAGCAGGGAGATTAATGAACTCGATTCGGAGTTGGTGTCGATCAAGGCTGCGGATTCAGCACTTGAAAAGGATATCAAGCTGCTTTTGGAAGACATTGCCCAGATTAATTCCGAAAGTTCATCGATAGAAAATGATATTAAAAATAATGAACTGGTTAAAATAAGAGATGAAAGTCATCTTGCCCAGGTCGAAGAAAATATTAAAAAGACCGCAGCCAGGATGGAGATGTTAAAACAGGAGAGAGAGCAGCTGGACAGGCAGCTTGGCGAAATTTCACGTGAACTGGATAAATATCAACAGGAACTGACTGCTATTGAACTTGAAATAAGTGAAGCTAAAAAAACCATTACAGAGTATCAGGACAAGCACAAGGAGGACCAAACAGTCAGAGATGCGCTGCATGCAGATATTACCGATTTCAAGATTTCCGTGAATTCCATCAGGGAGAGTATGGAGACGGTAAAAGAGACAACGGAAAGGCTTGCAGGAGAACGAGATACTTTGGTGAAGGGAATTGCAAGAAAGGGGATTGAAAAATCCAAATCGTTTGAGGAAATTAAGCACCTGCAGCAGCTGAACGAAGGGCTGAACGCTGTTATTAAGAAACATGAAGAGGAAAAATCGGGCAAGACCTTCGAGCTGGACAGGCTCTCGGAGGAAAGAAAGGTACTTGAGGAAGACCTCTACGATATCGTAAACAAAATTAACGATGCGAATAAGAATATCCTGCTCCTGCAGGAAGAATACTCAAGAGTGGAAGTCAAAAAGGCCAAGCTCGAAACAGAAATGGAATCTTTACAGGACAGAATGTGGAATGAATATGAGCTTACCTATTCCAGTGCACTGCTTCTTAAAAAGGATGTAGGAAGCCTGACACAGGCTCAGAAGAAGATCAATGAATTAAGAAACAGCATTAAGGAACTCGGTGCTGTGAATGTTGCGTCGATTGAAGAATACATCAAATCAAAGGAGCGTTTTGAGTTCATGTCAATGCAGCGAAATGACATGGAACAGGCACGGGAGAAACTGCTCAGGGTGGTTCAGGAAATGACTTCAATTATGAAAAAGCAGTTCCTTGAGCAATTCAAACTCATTAATGAAAATTTCAACATTGTTTTTAAAGAGCTTTTCAATGGGGGACGTGCAAGTCTGTTGATCGCAGATCAGGAAAATGTACTCGAGAGCGGAATTGAGATTGAAGTCCAGCCACCGGGTAAAAAGCTTCAGAATATGATGCTCCTGTCAGGCGGTGAACGTGCTTTTACAGCAATTGCTCTGCTGTTTGCCATTTTGAGGATGAAACCGTCGCCATTCTGTATACTGGATGAGATAGAGGCGGCATTGGATGATGCCAACGTATACAGATTTGCAGACTATCTTAAGCGGTATTCGACACAAACACAGTTTATCATGGTAACGCACAGAAAAGGCACCATGGAAGGTTCGGATATGCTATACGGAGTCACCATGCAAGAACATGGCGTCTCAAGGATTGTATCAATGAAAATGGGAGAAAAAGTCGGATAGCCTGCGTACAGCGGCAGAAAGGCGGCAAATATGGGCTTCTTTGACAAACTCAAAGAGGGACTTACGAAAACAAGAAAAGGAATCAGTGAAAAAATAGATCAGGTACTCGTCTCCTTCGGAAAGGTTGACGACGAACTTTTCGATGAACTGGAGGAAGTTCTTATCTCTTCAGATCTAGGTGTGCCTACGGTTCTACGAATTATTGAAGGCATGAAAAAGAAGGTGAAGGAAGGGAAGGTAGTCGATCCGCTAAAGGTCAAGGCGCTTCTGAAAGAAGAACTCATGGAAATTCTGGGGTCTGAACCTACCGGTCTAGATTTGGAACCATCGCCGGCAATTATAACAATTATAGGTGTTAATGGTGTAGGCAAGACTACCTCCATTGGGAAAATCGCCAATCTGCTGAAAAAAGACGGTAAAAAAGTGATACTGGCTGCAGCGGATACATTCAGAGCGGCAGCGATCGACCAGCTTCAAATCTGGGCGGACAGAGTTGATGTAGAATTGATCAGGCAGGAAGAAGGCTCGGACCCGGCAGCAGTCATTTATGATGCACTTCAGGCAGCTAAGGCCCGCAAAGCCGACGTATTGATTTGCGATACAGCCGGAAGACTGCATACGAAAAAAAATTTAATGGAAGAATTGAAGAAAGTCTCCCGTATCATAGACAGGGAGATGCCTGGTGCAAAACGTGAAAACCTTTTGGTTCTTGATGCCACAACGGGTCAGAACGCGGTATCACAAGCCAAAACTTTCAGCGAAGTGACGGATATCTCGGGCATTATACTGACAAAGCTTGACGGCACTGCGAAAGGCGGGATTGTCATAGCTATCAAATCAGAGCTGGATATACCGGTGAAGCTCATAGGCGTTGGTGAACATCTCGATGATCTTCAGCCCTTCAATGCAAAGGATTTTGTTGAGGCGTTATTCTCCTGAGTTTGATAATATTGATGTGTACTGTTCAAAAAAAGTAAGGAGTGTGAAAGATGGTTTACGATTATTATCAGGAAAAGAATAAAAAAAACAGGAATCGGGTGATTATTCCGATCTTGTGCATTATTGCGGCGATTATCATCATTGCAGTAATTTCAGGTATTTACCTGCAGATCATCCAGTTGGACGAGATCGGAAATTTTTCAGGGGTCTATGTAACGAACCTTATTGCCAAAGCGGGATCCTTCGCAGCAGGATTCATTTTGATTTTCGCCATTATTGCAATCACCAACAAATTCATTAAGAAAAATATCACTGCACATAATACTAAAATGGAATTGCCTCAACAAAAGGTTTATAATTTTCCAATTGCGCTTATTGTGGCATTTCTTGGTGCTTTGATTTTCAAGGAAATGTTCTTCCAGAAAATTCTTTATTTCTTCAACGGAAGTCCGTTCAATGCCGCCGATCCGATTTTCTCAAAAGATATCGGGTACTACATATTCGAGAGGCCGTTATATTCTGCACTGTTTAGTTTTGCCTCAACCATGAGCGTTTTTCTTATTGCCTATACAATCATTTATTATATTGGTCTTCTAATGGCAAACACCTCGGGAAATCTGAGTGCGGACAGTCTGAGGATCAAGAGTATCCTTACGCACAATCTGATTAACATCGCCTTCTTTTTTCTGGTCAAAGCTTCCTCCTATGGACTTGTAAAGCAAGAGATCCTTTACGGCAAAGTAGTGGATTATACCGGAGCGAGCTATGTGAATGTGAACATCTGGCTGAAATATTTCATGGTGGCTCCATTCGTGGTCATTGCAGCTACAATTGCAGCAATTTTCTTCATCCGGAAGGGCAAACTGAAGCAGGCAGCTATTTCTTTTGCGGTATATCCGGCCGTCTGGCTGATAGTAACCGGAATTTCGATGTTCACCCAAGGGATCCTGGTGTCTCCGAATGTTCTTCAATACGAAAAGACGTACCTTGCAAACAATATCTCCGAAACTAGAAAAGCCTATGGACTGGATAAGATTAAAACCTATAATTTCCCGGATACGCAGGAACTTACTCCTGAAATTCTGGCTAGAAATGATGATACCATGAGAAATATAAGAATTGTTGATATCAAATCTACCCTGCAAAGTGATTTGCAGCTTCAGAGCAATACTGCATTTTATTCCTTTACGGATGGTGATATCATCAATTATGATATTAACGGGAAAGAAACGCCTGTATTTATAACAGCCAGGGAGATCGACAAAAACAAGCTGCCGGATAAGACTTACCTGAATACCACCTACAGATACACCCATGGTTACGGTGTCGTCATGAATCCTATCAACAAACTGTCCCCAACAGGTCAGGTGGATTTTATCATGAGTGGACTGGATAATAAGTCCAATGATCCCAAAATCAACATTACCAGACCGGAAATCTATTATGGTGAATTGACGCAGGATCATGTTATAACCCAGGCAAAAGAACTGGATGAAATCACCTATGACGGAAGCAAATCAACCAGTTATGCTGGGAAAGGCGGCATCCGGCTGAATTTCCTGAACAAGCTGCTTTTTTCGGCTAAATACAACGATTTTAAGATGCTTATATCAGGATATACAAATAATGCAAAACTGCTGCTTAACAGGCAGATCATTAATCGGGCGCAAATGGCTTTGCCGTTTCTCACCGTAGATGATGACCCGTATATCATTCCTACTTCCGACGGAAGATTGAAATGGGTGCTCGATGCTTATACCACTTCCGACAGATACCCAAATGCCCAGTATTATGAGAGTATCAACTATATCAGGAATTCCGTCAAAATTGTCATAGATGCCTATGATGGGAAAGTCGAATGCTACATTATCGATAAGACCGATCCGATTATAAAGACACTTTCACGCATATATCCCGAGGCATTCAGCAAGAAGGAACTGCCTGCAGAAATCGCACAACACACAAGATATCCCGAAGCTCTTTTCAAGCTGCAGACGGAAATGCTGAAAAAGTATCACATCCTTCCGGACAAGGTCAATGATTTTTACTCCCAGTTGGATTTGTGGGATATTGCAAAGCATCCGGTAGATAAAAATTCTTCCGATTTGCAGGAAATCGACCCTTACTATAATATGGTCAAGCTTCCGGAAGAACTCGGCACCAAGGCTGAGCTGATCATGATGAGGCCCTTTACCCCATACGGCGCTCAGAAGCATAACATGGTCTCATGGCTTGCAGTAAGGAATTCGGCGGAAAATTACGGTGAACTGATTTTGTTCAATTTCCCAAAGAGTACCAACATACTCGGTCCGAATCAGATTGAGATAAAAATCAATCAGATCGACAAAATTTCATCCGATATGACACTATGGGGTCAGAGTGGCTCAGATGTATACAAGGGAAGTCTACTGGTCATTCCGATCGAAAACAGTATCCTCTACGTCGAGCCGATCTACCTGAAAGCCAATAACACTTCAGCATCGCCGGAAGTGAAGGAAATTGTGGTAGGATATCAAAGTAAGGATGAATTTATGTACGGGATAGGTACTAATTTGAGTAAGGCGCTTAATGATCTCTTTTCCAATCAGACGGTATTGCCACCTTCAGGAGAAACCAACCAGGAGGGAAGCAGTCCGTCGGAAGGCACCCCGTCACAGCAGACCAGAATCGACAGTAAAACGATAGACGACATTATGAGCAAATATGATGAAATGCAAAAACAGATGGATGAACTCGGAGAAATGATCAAAGGAATGAAACAGACAACTGTAAAATAAAGTTCATCCTTTACATGCGAACGTATGTTTGATAATATAAAAGCTGTATAAAATTGTTTATACAGCTTTTGTATTACTTTTTATCGAGAGGAAACGAGGATGGACAGTTGCGAATGCCTCAAAAGCTTTGACCCATTGATCATGGACTGGTTTCTTGAGAACATAGGGGAACCGAGTGAGCCACAAAAAAAGGGCTGGCCGGAAATAGCCCTGGGCCGAAATGTGTTAATTTGTGCTCCTACCGGTTCAGGAAAGACCTTTTCAGCATTTTTAAAATGTCTGGACTGGATTTATGAAAAAAAGAACCAAATTGCTGGAAATACAGGCATTAAAGTCGTTTACATATCACCATTGAAGGCATTGAACAATGATATCTACAGGAATCTGGAACTGCCGATCAAAGGAATCAGAAAGCGCGCCGAAGCATCAGGACGGATACTGC